>JBDSZO010000133.1:0-4096 GCA_039925105.1 Terrimesophilobacter sp.
GGTCCGCGACATCGTCGAGAAGTGGCCGGTCAGCTTCGTGCCCGATCGCACTGACCACCGGTGTCGAACAGTTCGCCGCCGTGCGAACCAGGGTTTCGTCGCTGAAGACGAGAAGGTTCTGGAAATCCCCACCGCCGCGCGCGACGACAATCACGTCAACCTCAGGGTCGGCGTCGAGCTCGATCAAGGCAGCTGTGACCTCCCCAGCCGCCCGATCGCCCTGCACCGTCGCATGGATCACACGAAAGCGCACAGACGGCCACCGCAGTTGTGCGTTGCGCAGGACATCCTTCTCCGCGTCAGAATCCTTGCCAGTGATCAGCCCGATGCAATTGGGCAGGAACGGCAGCGGTTTCTTGCGTCCGACCTCGAACAGGCCCTCAGCTTTGAGCTTCTGACGCAAACGCTCGAGACGTTCGAGAAGATCGCCAAGCCCAACGTGCCGCATGTCGAACACCTGCATTGACAGGCTGCCGCCCTTGACCCAGTAGTTCGGCTTAACGAGAGCGACAACCCGGTCACCCTGTTTGAGGTCATCTGGAAGCTTCGATCGCACAGACGACCAGATCACAAACGACACGGTGGCATCAATCTCGAGGTCTTTCAGCTTGCCGTAAACCGTTCCGCCGGATTGGCCCCACTGGGTAATCTCGCCCTCAACCCAGGCACTACCGAGCCTCTCTATCCAGCCCTTAAGCTTGTCGGCAAGCAGACCGACCGGCCACGGGGCGTCGACTGTGGGGGCGGAAGTCGGTGCGTCAACGGATGTGCCTGTGAACTCGGGCATGAGCCTCCTCGTTACTCAGGAAACAGGCTACGGGAAACCAGCGACGGTAGCCTTCCCCGCCCCCGCAGACCTACCCAATGCCCGACTTCAGGGCTGGTGTGGCGGAGAGCCGCGCTTCTCCTTTCGGGCGGCCGTACCCGCTTCGGTCTGCTGCACCAGTTCCAGAAGCTCCTGCCAGGCGCCAGTGAAACGTCGCTCCGGTATGACGGCCTGGCGGTTTGCACAGCGCACACGATAGGTGAAGCGGTCCGGCTCTGGAGGCCCCGAGACGTATTGGTCCCACGGGAGCTGATCGAGCAATGTTTGCCATTGCTCTTCGAGCGCATCCTCCGAGACTGTGACCGACCACTTTCTGGTCAGACCGGCAAAACCGCCGCTTCGGGTCACGCTGATCTTCACCTCGTGACTCCAACCGCATCCCACGCGTCAGCCACCGCGCGGTGTTCCGCCGAGTCAGCGCCGTAACATTGCGTTGCGGTGGACAGTGTTGCCATTGCGAACTGGCGGAAGTCGCTGGTAGCTGCAAGGGTTCCCGCGGTGAGCGTGTTGTACCAGATTCGGCCCGCCTTCTCCCAGGCCACACCGCCGATCGCTGTCGCGACGAGGTAGAACGCGTGATTCGGGATCCCGGAGTTGAGGTGGACCCCGCCATTGTCGTCATCCGTCTCCACATAGCCGGCCATCGTCGCCGGCTGCGGATCCTTGCCGAGCACGTCGTCGTCGTAGGCGGTGCCGGGGCGTTTCATTGACCGAAGCGCAGTCCCCTCGACTTCGTCAGTGAATAGGCCATCCCCGATCAGCCAGCTGGCCTCCTCGGCACTCTCCTGGTGGGCATACTGCTCAACCAGCGCGCCGAAGACGTCGGAGACCGATTCGTTTAACGCCCCAGACTGCCCGCGGTAGACCAGGTTTGCGGTGTACTGGGTCACCCCGTGGGTGAGTTCGTGCCCGATGACGCTCAGTGAGGCGGTGAACCGGTTGAAAATCTGACCGTCGCCGTCTCCGAAAACCAGCTGGCGGGAATCCCAAAACGCGTTGTCGTAGTCCTTTCCATAGTGCACGGTTGCCAAGAGGGGCATGTTTTTACCGTCGATTGAGGCCCGACCGTAGACATCGTGGTACAGCTTGTAGGTGCAGCCGAGTCCGTCGTATGCCTCATTCACCGCGACATCAGCCACCGCGACTTCGCCTTCGCCGCGCACGCGGGTTCCGGGAACCGTCTGCACGTTCTGGGCATCGGACACGATGCGGTGGATGGTGGCGCCAGGCGCAGGCACGACAGGTGGTCCGTCCACAACCTGCTCGCGGTGGGTGCGGAACGGGAGATCCTCGACCACGGCACGGCGAGCGGCTTCCGCGGCGGCGGCGAACCGCGGATCATCCAGACGGGCAATCCGCAGCAACAGGTACGGAGGTACGATCGCGAACCTCATGGTTGAATCCTGCCACCTGCACGCTCGAACCTCCAGCACAGGCGCCGCTCGTAGACTTGCAGGGTGACCATCACCAACGGCCGAACCTCGATTCCGTCGCCGCGAATGCGGCCGGAGGCGGTGCGGGGTCGGCTGAAAAATGTGGCAGTCGATGGCGAAAAACGCGTGCTGCTCGCTTCACCGCGAGGTTACTGTGCGGGCGTCGATCGTGCGGTGATCGCTGTAGAACGTGCGCTGGAACAGTATGGATCCCCGGTGTATGTGCGAAAACAGATAGTGCATAACGTTCACGTCGTGACCTCGCTCGAGAGCAAAGGGGCCATTTTCGTTGACGACATCACTGGCGTTCCCGAGGCTTCCCATCTTGTGTTTTCTGCCCACGGCGTGAGCCCCGCAGTCAAAGACGAAGCGAAACAACTGGGCCTTCACACCATTGACGCCACTTGCCCGCTGGTCACGAAGGTGCATCGTGAGGCGGAACGTTTTTCGCGCGCAGGCAGCGACATCCTGCTCATCGGTCATGCTGGACACGAAGAGGTCGAGGGAACGATGGGGCACGCGCCAGAGCGAACCACCCTCGTGTGCAGTCCGGACGAGGCAGACTCCGTGCAGGTGCGCGATCCAGACAACCTGGTTTGGCTCAGCCAGACGACCCTGAGCGTTGACGAAACCATGGAGACGGTGCGGCGACTGCGTCAGCGGTTTCCGAAGTTGAAGGATCCACCCACCGATGACATCTGTTACGCGACGCAGAATCGGCAGGTGGCAATCAAGCTCGTTGCCGAGCAGTCGGACGTTGTTCTCATCGTCGGATCCGCAAACTCGTCCAATTCGGTCCGGCTTGTCGAAGTCGCCCTCGAGAGCGGCGCGCGCGCAGCGTACCGGGTCGACTATGCGGACGAAATCGAGCAGCACTGGCTTGATTCGGCGGTGACCGTCGGGGTGAGTTCTGGCGCATCGGTTCCGGAGGAGTTGGTGCGGGATGTTCTCGACCAACTCGCCGACGCCGGCTATACGGGCGTCGAGGAGGTTGTAACGGCCGAAGAGGACCTGATGTTCTCGCTGCCGAAAGAGTTGCGGACCGACACTGCGGGGGCATCCGATCCGCGCGGGCGTGGTGGCCGCACCGAACAGGGGCGCACCAGAAAGCTGGACTGGCAGCGATGACCGAGGAACCCCGGCCACAACCAGAATACGGCCAGTACGCAACGCCGCAGGAGCAGGCGAAGGCCGTCGCAAAATCATTGCCGACCCCGGCCATTGCTACGCCGGCAACAGCTCCAACACACCAGCGAAATCCACAGCAAACAATCCCGCAGCGCAACGCCGCTCGGCCAGCGCGACCGCTCGGCCAGCGGAATCCGCCCGCGGCTGCTCGACGGCCCGATCGCCTGGTGACCCTGATGCTTCTCGCGGTGGGCCTGGGTTACGCACTAAGCCAGATTCCCGGAAACCTGTCACTCGCGCAGGTGTTCGATCAGCTATACAAACAAATGGGGATCGGCAGCTACGAGGTGACTTCAGCAACCGCATTCATCGGCGTGGTGTTGATCATTGCTCAGCTCATCGTATGGGTTTTGACAGCATTCTGGGCGTTTCGCAGAATTCGGGCCGGGCGACCAAGCTGGTGGATTCCTGTTCTCGGAGCCGTCGTCTCTGTCGCCGTGTCTTCCGCGCTCATGGCCGTGCTTCTGATGGCCGACCCGGCATTCACGACATACCTGTCAACAAAGGGAGTGTGAGTAGACAAAGCTGTTTATGCTTGTCCACGCTGTTCAAGCCGACTCACCAGAAGGGGCACTCGTGAGCGTTGTTGTTCCGCCGCGGGAGTTTGCCACCACAATTTCGGCACAAGCCATCCTTCGCACCGGGTGGG
>JBDSZO010000134.1:0-3342 GCA_039925105.1 Terrimesophilobacter sp.
ACACGACCGCGATAACCGGTGCCGGAACAGGTCTGGCAGCCGACCGGACGGAACAGCGTCGGCAACGGCTGGCTCGGATCGTAGCCCACCCGCAGATTCGCCAACTCGATCGGATCGTGCTGGTACGCCTCCTTGCACCTGTCGCACAAGCGACGGGCAAGACGCTGTGCGACGACACAGTCAAGAGCTGAACCGACCAGGAATGGCTCAATGTCCATTTCGGTCAGGCGCGTGACAGCGCTAGGAGCGTTATTGGTGTGAAGCGTCGACAGCACGAGGTGACCGGTGAGGGCCGCCTCAACAGCAATCTGGGCCGTCTCGTGGTCACGGATCTCACCAATGAGTACGACATCGGGGTCGGACCGCAGGATGGACCTCAGCGCGCTCGCGAAAGTCAGGCCGGCCTTCACATTGACCTGCACCTGGTTGATTCCCGGCATCCGGTACTCGACCGGATCCTCAACCGTGATCACGTTAATCTCCGGTTTTGCAACAGCGTGCAGTGTCGTGTAGAGGGTCGTCGACTTACCGGAACCGGTCGGCCCGGTCACCAGGATCATGCCGTACGGCTTCGTGAATGAAGCCCGGTAGCTGGACATGTTGTAGTCGAGCATCGCCAGGTCGCTGAGCTCCATGTTCGACTCGGCGTTGTCGAGGATACGCATGACGACTTTCTCGCCCCACACCGTCGGCAACGTTGCCACTCGAAGGTCAATCTTGCGACCACCATGGCTGACCGACATGCGGCCATCCTGCGGCTTACGGCGTTCGGAAATGTCGATATCGCTCATGATCTTCAGGCGGGAAATGACACCGTTCTGAATAGACTTCGGCGCCTGCTGCATCTCATGGAGCACGCCATCAATGCGGTAGCGGACGTTGAGCGCTCGCTCGGCCGGCTCAATGTGGATGTCAGACGCGCGATCCTGAATGGCCTGGCTGATCAGCAGATTCACGAAACGCACGATTGGCGCATCATCCTGTTGCGCCTCCTGCTGACCGGCAAGCGCAAGGTCGGTGCCGGCGCTTTCCTCCTCAAGCTCTGAGGTGAGGTCGTTAAGTTCACCATCGGCACGGTGAAAGCGGTCGATCGCACTGATCAGGTCGGCGCGCTCAGCGACGGCCAGATGGATCTGCAACTTTGTCGCGGCCCTCACGTCGTCAATGGCGAAGACATTGCCGGGATCCACCATGGCGAGAGTTAGGGAATCCTCGCTCAGGGCGATCGGCAACACTTCATGACGGCGACAGAGTGACGCAGGCACAAGAGAAACAGCAGTGCGATCGACCGGGTATTCGAGGAGCTCAACGAACGGCAAGCCCGCCTGGGCTGCACGCGCGGAAGCTACCTGGGCTTCGGTGAGAACGCCCTGTTCGACCAGAGCGCGAACAGAATGTTCTTCTTCGCCCCAGCCATCAGTCATAGTATCGAGACTCTCGATCGGCATGACACCACGCAGAATCAGAATCTCCGTCAACGAAGTCACGGAACTCCCCCCTAAAGTTGTCCCCAACGACGATCCAACACCTCGGGTTTTCATGGTGTAACGCGTCGAGACACAAATGTAACGCGCCGCGCCCATTGCGCGCCATACCCGTTATCGGGGGGTATACAGCGCGCTGGAGCTAGAAGCGAAGGCCACTTCTGGCCTTAGCCGCGACGCCAGCGCCGAGTGCCGTCTCGGCGCTCGGTCACACGTCGGGTGCGCACGGCGCAGCGATAGTTGATCCTCCGCTCAAACAATGAAAGCCTGGCCCGGCCCATAAATGGGCCAGCCCAGGCTTTCAGAACTCGCCGCGCGCTGGAGCTATGAGGGAAGGCCATTTCTGGCCTTCCCTGCGACGCCAGCGCCGACGGCCGTCTCGGCCGTCGGAAACTGACTTCTTAGCTGTAGGTACCCGGCGCGAAGTCGTCGCTGCTGAAGGTGTCGAAGTCGACAAACGACAGGTCAGACTCGCTGAACGACGCCTCATCCGTGAAGATGCGGTTCGGGTAGCGCTCGGCCTTCGCCTCCTCCGTCGCCTCAACGGTGACGTTACGGTAGCTGGGCAGACCGGTACCGGCTGGGATCAACTTACCGATGATCACGTTCTCCTTCAGCCCCATGAGCGGATCTGACTTGCCTTCCATGGCCGCCTGGGTGAGCACCCGGGTGGTCTCCTGGAAGGATGCCGCCGACAGCCACGACTCGGTCGCCAGAGACGCCTTGGTGATTCCCATGACTTCCTGACGGGCCGACGCGGTCTTCCTGCCTTCTGTGAGGGCAGCACGGTTGAGCGTGTTGTAGCGCGCACGGTCAACAAGCTCGCCCGGCAGCAACCCGGTGTCACCGTGGTCGACAACCGTGACCTTGCGCAGCATTTGCCGCACAATGACCTCGATGTGCTTGTCGTGAATCGGGACGCCCTGCGAGCGGTAAACGCCCTGGACGCCACTGACGAGGTGGATCTGCACCGCCCGAACACCACGAACGCGCAGAACTTCCTTCGGGTCGATAGCGCCGACGTGCAGCTGCTGACCGAGCTCGACGTGCTGGCCATCCTCGATGAGGAGGGTCGCACGCTTCAGCACCGGGTAGGCAACCGGCTCGTCGCCGTTGTCCGGGGTCAGGACGAGCTTGCGGCTGCGATCCGTGTCTTCGATGTTGATGCGACCTGCGGCCTCAGCGATGGGGCTTGCACCCTTCGGGGTACGTGCCTCGAACAGTTCGGTCACGCGCGGAAGACCCTGAGTGATGTCATCCGCCGACGCAACACCACCGGTGTGGAAGGTACGCATCGTCAACTGTGTTCCTGGCTCACCGATCGACTGCGCGGCGATGATTCCGACCGCTTCACCGATGTCGACAAGCTTGCCGGTGGCCAGCGAGCGACCGTAACAAGCGGCGCACACGCCGACTGCGGACTCGCAGGTCAGAACCGACCGCACCTTGGCCTGCGTGATGCCGGCCTTGATGAGCTTTTCGATCATGACATCGCCGATGTCGTCGCCGGCAGAAGCAACCACTTTGCCCTTAGCGTCGGTTGCGTCCTCTGCGAGGCTTCGCGCGTACAACGAGTTTTCGATGTTCGCGTCGCGAATCAGCACGCCCTCCGCATTCGGTGCAGCAACCGGAAGGTCGAGACCCTTTGACGTACCGCAGTCGTCTTCGCGGATGATGACATCCTGCGAGACGTCGACGAGTCGACGGGTCAAGTATCCGGAGTCTGCCGTACGCAGCGCCGTGTCGGCGAGGCCCTTACGGGCACCGTGGGTCGCGATGAAGTACTCGGCGACCGACAGGCCTTCACGGTAGCTCGAGATGATCGGGCGAGGAATGATCTCACCCTTCGGGTCGGACA
>JBDSZO010000135.1:0-13165 GCA_039925105.1 Terrimesophilobacter sp.
CGGTCGACACTGTTTATCCGACCTTGCCAGATGACCTTTGGGAGGCAATAACTTCACCCGAGCGGCTCGCACGATGGTTTGGGGAACTCGTGCCACGGAGCGACGAGGCGACTGTCTACGACGCGACATTGACCACTGGGTGGAGCGGTCCCATCAGAGTGGATCAGTGTGAACCGACCCGCGTCATTCGAGTTACTCTGCTGGACGAGGATCCGTCGGCAGTAACGACTGTGACTGCCGTTCTCGACGCGACAGACGGTGGCACCCGGCTGACAATCGAGGAGCGGGGTCTACCAACGGAGGACCTACCGACCTACGTCGCCGGGTGGCACGCACAACTCGATCAACTCCACGCGGATTTCTCGGGTGCACCGGCAATTGAGTGGCGACCGCGCTGGGAACATCTCCGGGAAACCTACCGAAACAACCAAATGAGTCAGCGATAGCCGGGCCTCAAGCGTGCATTTACGCCGGTATCACATTATTGCTAGGCAGTTTCGTCGCTGCGGTTTGGCGTCTGGTGCTGCGCTCAGCCCTTGAGTGTGGTCGCCAACGGCTCGCGACCTACGCGATGTGATGCCTGCAGGAAGTCATGCGCGGAAGTTTGCAGGGACCGCCAAACCCCCGTGAGAGACTGGTGCGCTTTGTGTCGGGTTCGGCAGAAGAATCTGGCATACCCCACCCTGGAGGCACTCGCCAGGGTCGAGGTCGTCGCTGTGCTGGATGAGCGTCGAAAGCTCAGCCTCCAGGCTCTTGAGTTCGCGCATCCGGTTTCGGACATCGTCGCGTTTCTGTGCAAGCAAGGCAATAACGTGTGCGCAGGGTGTTGCCCCGGAATCGCGGATGTCAAAAACGCTCTTGACCTGTGCCAGCGTCAGGTCCGCTGCATGGGCAGCCTGAATGAACCTCAGACGGGTCAGCGCAGTTTCGTCGTATTGGCGGTACCCGTTGCTTGCTCTGCGCGGTTCCGGCAGAACACCTTCACGCTCGTAGAACCTGATGGTCTGCGTTGTCACACCGGACCTCAGTGCCAAGTCTCCGATCAACATGGTTTCACTTTAGGCATTTGACCTTCTAGCTGACTGCAAGGTCTAGGTTCAGGGGTGGAACAGATATAGCGCCGAGACTGCCGCAGCCAGGCCGATTTGACGAAGCGTTCGAGAAACGGAGCGACAACAATGGAGAAACTTGACTTGCTCGTCATTGGCGCAGGAATGGCCGGTATTGGCGCAGCCAACAAGTGTGCGTCCCGTGGCTGGCACGTCGCGATCGTTGACGCCCTACCGTATGGAGGCACCTGTGCGCTTCGAGGGTGCGACCCAAAGAAGATCCTTCGGCGCGGCGCCGAAATTATCGACAGCGCCCGCGCGATGCGCGGAAAAGGGATCGACGACTGCGGACTAAAAATGAACTGGGCCGACCTAATGAAACACAAGAGAGGTTTCACCGACAAGGTCCCTGCTTCGATGGAACGAAACCTTGCCAGCAACGGAGTTACCCTTCTGCACGGCGTTGCGTCCTTTGATGCTCCTTCTCGGGTGTCGATCGACGGAAACCAGCATGAGGCACGAAATGTCTTGGTTGCGACCGGGGCAAGGCCTCGCCCGTTGACCTTCCCAGGGCACGAGTACGTGACCGACAGCACCGGGTTTTTGGAACTGGAAACGCTCCCGCCGCGGGTCATGTTCGTCGGCGGTGGCTTCATCTCCTTCGAGTTCGCACACCTGGCGATCCGGGCCGGAAGCTCCGTCACGGTAATCGACCGAGGGGAGCGCCCGCTGAAAGAATTCGATCCGGACCTTGTGGAGTTGCTGGTTGGCCACAGCACGCAACTCGGCATCGACCTGCGCCGCCGGACGACCGTCGCAAAGGTCACCAAAGTCGAGTCGGGGTATCGCGTGACACTTGATGAGGCTGGAACGATTTCTGAAGTGGATGTTGACCTTCTTGTGCATGGTGCCGGACGGGTTCCGGATGTCGCAAGTTTGGGGCTGGAACGCGGAGGAGTCGAGTTCGGTTCTCGCGGGATCACCGTCTCAGAACATCTTCAAAGCACCACAAATTCGGGAGTCTGGGCTGCCGGGGATGCTGCGTCAACACGAGGCATGCCGCTCACACCGGTCGCCGTGTTTGAAGGCAAAGTCGCTGCGACAAACATGCTGGCTGGAACAACCACCGTTCCGGACTACACCGGTGTCCCCACCACGGTCTTCGCAATCCCCGAATTGACCCGCGTTGGAATGCGGGAAGAGGATGCCAACGCCAGCGGTCTGACCGTCGACGTTCGCTACACCGACACCGGTGGGTGGTATTCGAATTACCGTCTCGGCCAGAGTGTTGCTGCAGCGAAAATTCTGATCGACCGATCGGCTGACCGCATTGTTGGAGCCCACCTGTTCGGCGCAGACTATGGCGAGCTCATCAACACTATTGCTTTGGCGGTGAAGTTAGGGTTGAGCACTCGCCAACTGAAATCAGCTGTCGCCTCGTATCCTTCGGTCGGTTCTGACCTTGGATCACTGCTTTAGACCGAACAGTGCGCGCGTGGCCAATGCGCGCGTGGCCAGTGCGCATGTGGCCAGCTCACGCTACTGCGTGCCCAGCAGCTGATTGATCCAGTCGAAGCGGATGATGGTCCCAATCGCCACAAAAATTAACACATTGAGCATGACCGTGAACCAGAAGTTTCTTGCAAATTGTTCCTTCTGCGTTTTGTGTCGGAACAGGTTCTGCGCAATGATTCCGCCTGGCCATCCACCGACAAGGCCGAGCAGATGCAACTGTTCTTCAGGAACTCTCCACGTTCCATCAACTGCCGCCTGCTTGTCCTGCCAGTACAGCGCGAAAGAAACAATGCTCACACCGCCGTAGATCGCAAAAACCCAGGCCGGCATGCCCCAGAAGACGACCTCCAGGATCATGATCAGCGTGAAGGAGGCGACCGCCAGATAGCCAATAACCTGGGCTCCGACACGGCGCGCCGTTGGCGCATGCGACCACTTTTCGCCGACCACCACAACATGCTCCGCACGAAGCTTCCCCTCGTGACTAACCAGCGATTCAAACGTCACCGACATACCGTCGTGGGGCCGCTCACGTCGATTCTGAAACGCCTTCACGTGCAGGAACAGGTCCGGGCCACCATCCGACGGCCGGATGAACCCGAAACCGCGCTCATCGTGCCAGTTTGTGACGACGCCGCTATGCCGCATAACCCAGCTTCGACCTGATGTGCATGGTGCAGGAGCGGGTGCGGGAGCGTGGCATGTTTCGATGCTAACCAGCGCGACCGAATTCACCAAAGTGAGCCCAAAAATCGTAACCGGTAGGATTGGCGGGTTCCGAATCACCACGGTGTGTGGTTCCCACACACACTTTGAGGACCCTTCATGACCACTTCCGCCCCCTCCCGTACGCCAAGCCGTTATCGGCCTGAACCGTCGGTGTTCACTGCACTGCGCAGTCCCCGTATCCTCACCAGGGAAGTTCTCGCCGGCCTGGTCGTCGCAATGGCGTTGATTCCGGAAGCAATCTCATTCTCGATCATTGCCGGAGTTGATCCGCGGTACGGCCTGTTCTCGTCGTTCGTCATGGCCGTGTCGATCGCCTTCCTTGGTGGTCGCCCCGCCATGATCACGGCGGCGACGGGAGCCGTGGCTCTGGTCATCGCACCTGTCGCTCGCGAATACGGTGTCGAATATTTTCTCGCCACCGTCATCCTTGCCGGAATCTTCCAGGTGCTGCTCGGGGTGCTTGGCGTCGCACGGCTCATGCGCTTCATCCCACGCAGCGTCATGGTCGGATTCGTCAACGCCCTCGCCATCCTGATTTTTATGGCCCAACTACCGCACCTGATCAACGTGCCGTGGCTGGTTTACCCGCTCGTCGCCGTTGGCATCCTCATCATGGCCATCATGCCCCGGTTCACGAAAGTGGTCCCAGCACCGCTCGTTGCGATCGTGCTCATCACGATTGTGACGGTGAGCGCCGACCTCGCGGTCCCAACGGTAGGTGATGAAGGTGAGCTTCCAAAGAGTCTTCCCGAGTTCTTCATCCCCACCGTACCGTTCACCTTCGAGACATTCGGAATCATCGCGCCGTTCGCCCTCGCCATGGCACTGGTCGGCCTGCTCGAGTCGCTGATGACCGCCAAACTGGTCGACGATATCACCGACACTCACTCGCGTAAGTCGCGCGAAGCCTGGGGTCAGGGTGTCGCCAACATGCTCTCCGGCCTCTTCGGCGGCATGGGCGGTTGCGCAATGATCGGCCAAACCATGATCAACGTGAAAGCCTCGGGTGCCAGAACCCGCATCTCGACCTTCTTTGCCGGTGTGTTCCTGCTAATCCTCGTCGTCGTACTCGGGGACCTGGTCGGCATCATCCCCATGGCAGCACTCGTCGCGGTCATGATCATGGTGGCATTTCTCACCTTTGACTGGCACAGCATCAGTCTCCCCACGATCAAGCGGATGCCGAAAAGCGAGTTGACCGTCATGGTCACCACCGTCGTTGTCGTTGTCATCACCAGCAACCTGACCATTGGTGTGCTCGTCGGGGTCGTCGTTGCGATGGTTGCCTTCGCCCGCAGGGTCGCCCACTTCGTCACCGTCGAGCGAACCGTGCCAACCAATGAGACGGTTCCGACCGCCTACTACACGGTCGTCGGCGAACTGTTTTTTGTCTCCAGCAACGACCTCACCACCCAGTTCGAGTACGCGGACGATCCGGAGCGCATCGTCATCGACATGTCCCAATCCCATGTCTGGGATGCGTCAACCGTTGCTGCGCTTGACGCGATCACCTATAAGTACGAACGCCACGGCAAGCGCGTCGTGCTTCTGGGTATGAATGAGGCGAGCACGAGAATGCACACGCGTCTGGCCGGGAATCTCGGCGCGGAATAACGGCCCGGGTTGTCACAACGACGACTAGGCGGCGATGACCTTAAGCGGAAGTGACGACAGACCCCTGAGCGTGTTGTGCAGGTAGGGCACCGGCTCGCCAACCCGCTCGATTCGCTTCACGCGTTTCGCGAGCGTGGTCAAAAGCACATCCATCTCCAACCGGGAGATTGGCTGACCGACACACTGGTGGATTCCCATGCCGAAGGCCAGGTGACCGCCGGCCTGACGTTCCATCCGGTACTGGTCTGCATCCTCGCCCCACTGGTCGGTGTCCCGATTAGCGGACCCCGGGAAGACGAGAACCTTTTGCTCCGCCTCGAGCTGCATCCCATGGAACTCGGTGGCACGCGACGTCGTGCGGAAGAACGACTGAAACGGCGACTCAAATCGCAACGCCTCATCGATGGCAAACTTCATCATTGTTGGCTTCTCATGCACGGCGGTCCAGGCATCGGCGGTGCCGCTCAGACAACGCAACGTGTTCCCGATCGCGAGTGCCGTCGTGTCGAGGCCGGCTGAGAGCAACGCCCGCACCAGAAGGGCGGCCTGGTCGGGAGTGATCGCCCCGGCATCAGCGTGCTCCCAGATTTTTGCCCCGAGGCCGTCCGGATTCAGGTTCTCTCTGGCGCAGTTTTGCATGACCCAATCGCGGGTACCGTCGCCCTTTTCAAAATAGTGACGGTAGCGGTCATCTTCTGGGCCGAACGCGCTGAAGTTCATTGCCCCGTGCGGCAGCAGGTTCTCCATGCGTCCTTCGCGTGGAATACCGACGGCGTCGCCAAACGCACGGATGGGAAATACCTCGGCAACGTCAGTAACCGCGTCGAACTCTCCCTGCGCAATCAGCGTGTCGAGCAGTTCGTCGGCAAACTCCTGGAATCCGGCGCGGAGGGTGCGTACGCCTCGCGGTGAAATCACATCGACCATGGCGGCACGCATCGCGCCGTGGATCGGCGGGTCAGATTCCAGGATGCCCTGCGGACGCCAGGCCGGCTCTTTGTGCAGGTTCTTTGGTCCGACACCGGCGCCGTTGATGAACGTCTCGTGGTCCATGAGGATGTCACGGACGAGCCCATGCCTGGTGAAGGCGAGCACGTCGTATTGTTCCAACCAGACGGCGGGACCCGCCGCGCGCATCCGCGCGAACAGCGTGTACGGATCGGCGAGGTTCTCATCCGAGTACGGGTCGTCGTCAAACGTGGGGATGGTGGTCATGGGAAGTCCTTTGGTTCACGGCTTTTGTCCACTACGAAGAATCTCACGGTATCGGGCAGTGCAAATGAGTTCCAGTAGTATTCTCAGTCACTGAGAACAGTATTTGATGGGCGCACACCGATGAGGCGATGATGGGCCGTCGCGCGAAGGGAGAACACACCGACATGGATTCGTCGTTGGAGCGCGGGCTCGCGCTGTTAAGCGAAATCGCTGAGTCCGGCGACCACACCCCGCAAACCCTCGCGGCGGCGGTCGGACTTCCCGTGAGCACCACCTACCGATACCTGCGCATTTTGCGCGACGGCGGGTATGTGCAGGAAGTCCGGCGACACTACGAGCCTGGGCGCGCGCTGCTTGCGTTGACCGGTCGCCACTCAGCCCAGTCCGTGCTGGCCGAGATCGGGCCCGCCATTCTCAGCAGCATTGTCGACTCCCTCGGCGAGACCGCAGTTATGATCGTTCGTGTTGGCACGCGTGCACTGTGTTTGCGGCGGGCTGAGCCGGACAAGGCTCTCAAATACACGTTCTCTGTAAATCAACTGCTTCCGCTCCATGCCGGTGCCGGACAGCGAGTACTTTTGGCGTGGGCGCCGGGAACGGTGATCGAGACTGTTCTCGGTGGTGCACTTGAGCGGTACACGGGCGACACGCTCACCGTCGAGCAGCTGCGCCACACCATTCACAGTGTGAGACAGACCGGCTGGGCAGTATCCCGCGGTGAATACGAAGTGGGCTCCGTGTCCGTCGCTGTGCCGGTGTTGTTCGGTGGGGAAGCCGTGTGCTCGCTCGACGTGGCTGGCCCGGAATCACGGTGTGGCGGCACAGGGTGGGTGCCGAGGGCCGTTGCCGTGCTGCAGGCGGCAGCGTCCGACCTCACCGACGCCCTCGAATCCTGGACGACGACGACAACCCCCATTGAACCCACTGTCCTAAGGAAGAAAGTTATCGCATGACCACAACACCCGTTCTGCTTATCGGCGACACCGCCGCAACCCTCGACGACCTCGTTGATGTGGCGCGGCACCGCAGAAGGGTCGCCCTCGCTCCCGAAGTTGCCGACCGCATGGCGCCGAGCCGCAACTGGATCGACGGAGTCATCGACGGAATGCGTGCGGGGGAGGACACCCCGCCGATCTACAGCATCAACACCGGTTTCGGTTCCCTCGCCGGTCGTCAGGCGTTCGCCGACCCCGGGGATGCCGCCGAGCTGAGCCGCAGGCTCATTCTCGCCGACGCTGCCGGTGTCGGCCGCAACGTGGATGAGGAGGTCGTGCGTGCCACCATCTTCATTCGCATCGTGAGCCTCACCCGCGGATACTCTGGCGTGCAGTTCTCGGTTGTGCAGGGCCTGGTCGACATGCTCAACAACGATGTCTACCCGGCGGTGCCCGAGTACGGTTCGCTCGGTGCCAGCGGTGACCTGATCCCGCTCGCTCACATTGCGATTGTGCTGACCGCGCCGCCGAGTGTCGACGGCAAGGCAGCCCAGGACGACCCACTCGACTCCGGAGAGGCCTTCGTCGGTGGCCGAATCGTGAGCGGCGTCGAAGCGATGGCGCACGCGGGCATTGCCCGCATCCCCATCTCAGCCAAGGATGGGCTGGCACTTCTTAACGGCACCTCGTTCTCAGCGGCTCAAGCCGCGCTCGCGCTGTGGGATGCGCGGGTGCTGTTGGAGACAGCGACGATCACCGCGGTCATGTCGATTGAGGCGCTGAGAGGATTCGGCGATGCGTTCATCGCTGAGTTGCATGATGCCCGCGGACAGAAGGGCCAGATCGCGATTGCCGCACGCATCCGTCAACTGCTGGATGGCAGCACCCTGGTGACCGGTGATCGGGACAACAACCCGGATCGCCAGCCACCCCAGGACGCCTACTCGCTGCGCTGCGTTCCGCAGGTCTTTGGCCCGGTGAAGGACACCCTGGATTTCGTAGCCGGGATCCTGGAAACCGAGATAAACGCTGCGACCGACAACCCGCTCATCCTCCCGGGCCTCCCGGCGAGTCGAACGTTGAAGGCCGTCTCCGGTGGCAATTTCCACGCTGAGTACGTCGCATTTGCGGCCGACTTCATTTCAATTGTGGTTACTGAGATTGGCAACATCACCGAGCGCCGCCTGTTCCGTCTTGATGACGGCACGTTGAACCGCGGCTTGCCGGACATGCTGGTGCCGAGCGAGAAGGTCGGGCTGGACTGTGGCTTCATGCTCCCGCAGTATTTGGCGGCCGCTCTTGTTTCGGACTGCAAGACTTTGGCGCATCCGGACAGCGTCGACTCGATTCCGACCAGCGCGAATCAGGAAGATCACGTCTCGATGGCCAACAATGCTGGTCGTCACGCTCGCACGATCGTCAGCAATATCCAACAGGTTGTCGCGATCGAACTGTTGATGGCAGCGCAGGCGTTGGAGCTTCGGCTGATCGAGCGTGGCGTCGGAGGCGTCGCAGTGGATATTGACGCGATGAGCGCGGCCAGTCGCGTCGCCTTGGCGTTGGTACGCGGCACTCCGTCGAGCGACGGTCGACCAAACGACCACCTGAGGAAGGATGTTGTTCTGTACCCCCGCATCCGCGCCGCAGCCGAGCTCGTTACCAGTGGCGCCGTTGTGCGCGCCGTGGATGAGGTGATTGCCCGATGAGCATCCAACTGCGGGTTCTGGCTCGCGAAACGGTCGCGGACCGGGTCGCTGCGTTCACGCTTGGGCGTGCGGATGGTGCGGTGTTGCCGAATTGGTCGCCGGGTTCGCACATCGACCTGTCGCTACCCGGCGGGTTAATCCGCCAGTATTCGCTGTGCTCGGATCCGGCCGACACGAGTCGTTGGCGCGTCGCGGTCCTCCACGAACCGGATGGTCGCGGCGGGTCGGTTGCTGCCCACCACCACCTGCAGGCTGGTGCTGTTGTGCACGCAGACGGTCCGCGTGACAACTTCGGCTACCACGCCGAGGCGGCGGACGTGTTGTTCATCGCCGGGGGAATTGGCATCACTCCGATACTCTCCATGGTGAGCGCAGCCCAGGCTGCCGGCGCGAACTGGCGCCTCCTCTACCTCGGGCGCTCCCGTGAATCGATGAGTTTCCTCGGCGAGCTTGAGGTTTATGGTGACCGGGTTACGGTGCATCCTGGTGATGAATCGGGTCGAATCGACTTAACGACAGCCATTCAATCGATGGGATTGAGCAGCCCGCAGATTTTTGCTTGCGGTCCCGAGCGCATGCTTGAGGCGCTGGCCGATTGCTGCCCCGCTGACTCTCTCCATATCGAGCGGTTCACCGGCGACGGGACCGGCGCACAGGACACCGACACCGCGTTCATCGTCGAAACCAGCGACGGCACCGAGATTGAGGTTGCCGCTGATGAAACCATTCTGGCGGCGATGACGCGCTGCGGTGTGCCAGCACTCAACTCGTGCCAGGAAGGCATTTGTGGTACCTGCGAGACTGTCGTGCTCGAGGGGATACCTCTTCACCGCGACCAGGTTCTCAGCGATGAAGAGCGCGAGAGTAACGAAACGATGATGATCTGCGTTTCCCGATGCGTCGGGAAACGCCTTGTACTTGAACTGTAAGCGGTGGAATGTCAGGCGCAGTCGGAAACCGTGATCACCGCAAGGATTCCGTCGCCGCTGATAATTGGCGGATGCGCCGCGTCGCAAACAACCGTGTCGTAGTGCCCCAGCGTTACTCCGGTTGCACCAGCGGTGTTCCAGCTGAGCTGTGCACTCCCTTCGAGAAGTATGCAGTACTGCCCGTCATGTACCTGACGAGGTTGATCCCCAGACAGAGTTTCCAGGTTGACGGCAGCATCCACTGTGCCGCTGCGCGCAATCAGGTTCAGGTCGCGGATGGGCCCATGCGGGAGCTCTGCGCTGGTGTTTTCTCCGCCATCGAACCTGAACGGTCGATGCCGTTCCACCTCCTTGACGGTGCCGTCCACCGTGAGCGTGACCGATTTTCCCTCGATAACAGTGAGGATTCTTGTCATCCCTGTGAACGTCGAAAACGGGCCAGCACTATCGACATCGGCGATGCTCAGTCGCCAGTCCCAATCGTCAGCGGAAGCGGGCACCCATCCACCGTTGGTGCCGAGTCGCCTGCTAAGGATCTGGCGGGTGACGCCGCCACCGTTGCGCCAGGGCAGGGCTGTGAGCGTGGACCAGGCGATGACGTGGTGTGAATCAGGAAGCTGATCGGTTTCGTCGGACACGTGCTCAGGGTACGCGCTGTTCGTGGAGTGGGCTGCACGGCGCAGCAGCGGCAAGGCCGCTAGTTAAACGGGCAGTATCCTAAACTTTCAGGGATAGCGACGCGGCGAAACTCTGCAGTTGCCCCATCACAACCCAGAGTGCGGTTAGAGAGAAGAGCGTACGTGCAGACCACCACCGTTACCGCGTTGCTGGCAGCGATCGAGGATATTGGGCGGGATTCACGTCGCGGTGGGTACTCGCGTCCGGTGTTTTCGGACGCCGAGCTGACCCTGCGCGAATGGTTCGTCGCCGAGGCGACAGGACGCGGGCTGGAGGTATCCACTGACGCCAACGGGATCATCTGGGCCTGGTGGGACCTCCCCGACGCGACCCGAGCGTCCGGGAGTGAAGCCTCGCGGGATGGTGCCCTGGTCTCCGGATCACACCTGGATTCCGTTCCCGGTGGTGGTGCGTTTGACGGCCCCCTTGGTGTGGCGAGCGCACTGGCGGCATTCGACGCACTCGCTGCCAGGGAAGCCGTCGGAACACTGAAGAGAAGTCGCGCCTTCGCGATCGCGGTCTTCCCGGAGGAGGAGGGTTCGCGTTTCGGAGTTGCCTGCCTTGGCTCACGGTTGCTCGCCGGTGCGATCGATCCGGCGAAGGCGCTTGGGCTGCGCGATAGTGACGGCAACACCTTCGCAGATCTTGCCTCCGCACACGGTCTTGACCCGAACCGTATGGGCCGCGATGATGCGACACTCGCGCGCATGGGTGACTTCATCGAATTGCACGTCGAGCAGGGCAGAGGACTGAACTCTGACGTGTACACCGATCACGCGGGGCGTGGACCGGCGATCGCGGTCGGAAGCAGCATTCTCGGGCATGGTAGGTGGCGGATGAGATTCTCAGGTCAGGGAAACCATGCTGGCACGACGCTGATGTCGGATCGAGCGGACCCGATGCTGGCCGCCGCGCAGACCATCGTGGCGGTGCGCGCTATCGCAGCCGCACAGGTCAACGCCCGCGCAACGGTGGGGCGCGTCGAGCCCATCCCGGGGGGAACCAACGTGATTGCCTCGATCGTGGACGTGTGGCTGGACGTGCGCCATCCGGAAGATTTGATCACGGCGGCGCTCGTTGAAAGCATTCACCGCGACGCCAGGGCGATTGCCGCAGCCGAAGGTTGTGCGGTCGACCTCATCGAGGAGTCGCTCTCTGGCACCGTAAACTTTGACGCTCGGCTGAGTCGCACCCTCGTCGAGTCTGTGAGCCGCACAGTGCCGGATGCGCCGCTCTTGCCCACCGGAGCAGGCCACGATGCCGGGGTGCTTGCCGCTGTGGTGCCTACCGGGATGATTTACGTGCGAAACCCGTCCGGCATCAGCCACTCGCCAGAAGAGTTCGTCGAGGACTCCGACGCGGACATCGGAGTTCTTGCCTTAGCTGACGCCCTGGAGGGCCTGTTGTGAACTCCCAAAAGTCGACCGTGAGGGTCGCCGCCCCGATCAATGCGCACTCGCACGCGTTTCACCGTGTTCTGCGCGGACGCACCCACGAGGGTGCCGATGGCGGTGCGGGAACGTTCTGGACCTGGCGCGACCAGATGTATGCAGCGGCGGCGGAGCTTTCGCCGGCCAGTTACGAACAGCTTGCAACAGCGGTGTTCGCGGAGATGGTCACCTGTGGCTGGAGCGCGGTGGGGGAGTTTCACTACCTTCATCACCAGGTCGGCGGAACCCCGTACGGCATCGACGGCGTTGGCGAGGACCACGCTATGGAGCGGGCGCTGGCGCGTGCGGCGATTTCCGCGGGCATCCGACTTGTACTCCTTGATACGTGCTACCTGCAGGGCGGACTGGATCCCGAGGGTAAGGCGATTACTCTTAACCAGACGCAGAAGCGGTTCTCCGACGGCACGGCAACGGGCTGGCTGAGGCGTCATGGCAACGTGGCTGCGGCACTGCGCGAAGAGGATGCCGGACGCGGTTTGGTGACTCTTGGTGCTGCCATCCACTCGGTGCGCGCAGTTCCGCCGGTAGCGATGGCCGAGATCGCCGCACGGCTCGACCCGACAATGCCGCTGCACATTCACCTCTCTGAGCAGCCAGCCGAGAATGAGGCTGCGCAGGCCGCTTACGGTGTGAGCCCGACGAGATTGCTGGAGCAGGCGGGATTGCTCGGAACTCGTTTATCTGCCGTGCACGCAACCCATCTGAGCGAGCAGGACATCCGCGCTCTCGGGGAGGCCGGTGCTGGAATCGTCATGTGCCCGACAACGGAGGCAGACCTTGGCGATGGCATCGGACCGGCGCGGGAGTTGGCTGATGCAGGAGCGATCATGTCCCTGGGGACCGACCAGCACGCCGTCGTCGACCCGTACCTGGAGCAGCGCGCCCTCGAGCACGGCGAGCGTCTGCGCTGTGGTGTGCGCGGGAGGTTCAGCCCAGCTGAGATTTCGGCGGCGGCGCGAGAAGGTGGGTTGCGCTCACTTGGTCTCCAGCCGAACGATGATCACCTGCAGGTGCGAGTGGACTCGGTGCGCACGATCGGATCGCGCGTGTCGCAGCTACCGTTGACGGCGACCGCGGCCGATATTGTCGAGGTTCACATTAATGGGGTGCAGGTGGCGTCCGACGGCATCCATACTCGCCTCGGCGACCCGGCAGACCTGTTCGCCCGGTTCTTCACCGACCACCCGGAGTTCGCCGCGGCAGAGTAGTGACGGGCCAGGCAGCATCCTCGGCGGCGATCGCCCGCTCAATCGCGGCAAGCGAGGCGGCAACATCCGCATCGTCGGTCGACCAATTGCTCACCGAAATGCGCAGGATGTCTCGCCCGGCCCAGCGGGAACCGGA
>JBDSZO010000136.1:0-7866 GCA_039925105.1 Terrimesophilobacter sp.
GCAACAATGAGCATCGGCAGGCTCTGTACGTCAACCGACTCCGGGTTGAGGAGTCGAACCACTGCCTGAAAACCGACCCCAAGGGCCACCGCCAGCAGGATCCCACCATTGATGAGCGCGCCAAAAACTTCCGCGCGCTGGAAACCGAACGTTGCACGGTCCGTCGCCGGACGTGCAGCGATGATGGTTGCCATCAAAGCAACGATCAGTCCGACCGTGTCCGAGAACATGTGGCCGGCGTCCGCGAACAGGGCGAGAGAACCGGTAAGCAGGGCACCGACAACTTCGAGCACCAGCACGGCAACCACAATGCCGAGCACGATCAGCAACCTCGTGCGATTTGCTGAGCGGTGTAGGTGGTTATTCACACCTCAACATTAGAGGCGCGAGCAGCCCGCGCGGGCGTGCGACGTTAGTCGGAAACGATAGTCGCTCTCAAGGGTGGAATAAACTCAGGCGCGAGCGACGGGACCCAGGTGATCCCTCACGACCGGAAGCAGTTGACTGAACGCGCGCCTGCGGTGGCTGATTGCGTTCTTCTCGTCTGGGCTCAGCTCTGCGGAGGCGACGCTGTAGCCATCAGGCTGGAACACCGGGTCGTAGCCGAAACCGTTCACGCCGGTCGGCGCATCGAGCACCGTTCCTGACCACACACCCAACTCCGCGTGCTCAAAACCGTCGTCCACAAATGCGGCGGCACAACAAAACTCTGCACTCCTGTCGGTCGCACCGTTCGCGGCCGCCGTCTCCAGTTCGGCGAGAAGGCGCGCGACATTGTCGGTATCCACTCTGGTTCCGGAATATCGTGCCGAGAAGATTCCGGGGGCCCCACCAAGCGCGGCAACGCAGATACCGGAATCGTCAGCGATCGATGGAATCCCCGTGTGCGCGAACGCCGCTCGTGCCTTGATGAGAGCGTTCTCCTGAAACGTCGCACCGTCTTCGACCGGCTCAGGACCGTCATAACCGACCAGATCGATGCCGTCAAGCAATGGCCCGAGAATGCGACGCAACTCCTCGACCTTGTGAGCGTTGTGGGTGGCCAGAACGATTTTCATTCTCGCTCCCTCACGCTTCCGTAACCGGGTTGACCAACGCTGCAGCCTGCAATTCAGTGAGTGTTGCCGTGCCACCGAGCGCGAGATCGAGGAGCGAGTCCAGTTCCCTTCGGTCGAATGGAGCCCCCTCTGCAGTGCCCTGCACCTCAACGAACAGGCCACGGCCGGTCACAACAACGTTCATGTCCGTCTCAGCGCCAACATCCTCGGTGTATGCCAAATCGAGCATGGGGACGCCGTCGATGATCCCGACGCTCACCGCTGCGACGCTGTCTATGAGCGGCTTCGAGTTCCTGGACAGGAACTGTTTGTTGCGACCCCATTCGAGCGCGTCCGCGAGCGCAATGTAGGCGCCGGTGATCGCTGCCGTGCGCGTGCCGCCGTCGGCCTGCAAGACGTCGCAGTCGATCACAATCGTGTTTTCACCGAGTGCCTTCATGTCGACAACCGCGCGCAGGCTGCGTCCGATAAGGCGGGAAATCTCGTGAGTGCGGCCGCCGATTCGACCCTTGACGGATTCCCGATCCATCCGGTCATTCGTCGACCGGGGCAACATGGCGTATTCCGCCGTCACCCAGCCTTTGCCCTTGCCGGTCATCCACCGCGGAACGCCATTGGTGAAGGATGCCGTGCACAGCACCTTGGTGCGACCAAACGAAATGAGGGCCGACCCTTCTGCCTGGTCGCTCCAGCCGCGCTCGATGGTCACCTCGCGAAGCTGGTCAGCGGTTCGGCCGTCTATGCGGATGTCACTCATGTCTGTGGTTGTCTTTCTCTCTCAACGGTTGTCTGGGCTTGCCGGATGTCCGGTCTCGACCAGTTGTACTGCCGACACTTCAGGTCCCAGGAACCGTCCGGCCAGCGCAAGGAACTCGCTCTTACTGTCTCCGGTCGCCTCAAACCGGTAGCGCGGCGGATCGGTCGTCTGACGCAAAAGTTGGTGCTCGACCAGCACCTGGAACACGTCATACGCGGTTTCCTCCGCACTGGAAACGAGCTTCACGTCGCTCCCCATCACAAACTGGATCGCGGCGGACATGAGCGGGTAGTGGGTGCATCCGAGCACGAGCGTGTCGACACCTGCCTCCTTCAACGGCGACAGGTAGTCCTCGGCAACGCGGAACAGTTCCGGACTGGAGGTCACGCCGGCCTCGACAAATTCGACAAAGCGTGGGCAGGCCCGCGAAAAAAGGGTGATCTCTGATGCGGCGGCAAACGCGTCATCGTACGCTTTCGACTTGATCGTGCCAGCCGTTCCGATCACACCAACCTTGTTGTCGCGGGTCTGCCGGACCGCCGCGCGCACGGCCGGCTGAATCACCTCAACTACCGGAATTCCGTGGCCGTCCGTGTACCGCTCACGCGCATCCCTCAACACCGCCGCCGATGCGGTGTTGCACGCGATGACAAGGAGCTTCACACCCTGGACGACCAGGTCATCCATCACCGCAAGCGCATACTCCCGGACCTCGGCGATCGGCTTCGGCCCGTACGGCGAGTGGGCTGTATCGCCGACGTAAAGTATCGATTCGTTCGGCAACTGGTCGATGATGGAACGGGCTACGGTGAGCCCGCCAACGCCGGAGTCGAAGATCCCTATCGGTGCGTCGGTCACGAGAAACGAGTCTACCGAGCATCCGCCCGACGTTGTGCCCGCCACTTCTTCACTGTTTTGCAGGACATCCGCGCCAATTGTCGTCTACTATCAACGTCCACGGACCAATCACACCAAATGTCCTGCAAAACGGGATCGCACGGGGGATGGATGTCTCGCCGGTAGGCTCGTGGGGTGACCAGCGCACTTCTCACCGACCGCTACGAACTCACCATGGTCGAGGCGGCCATCAAAGCCGGGACTGCCGATCGCCGCTGTGTGTTCGAAGTGTTCGCCCGCCACCTCCCGAACGGACGCCGGTACGGGATTGTCGCCGGGACCGGCCGATTCCTTGAGCAACTTGTCGATTTTCGTTTCGGGGACGCAGAGTTGGGCTGGCTGCGCGACAACAGCGTTGTGGATTCTGCCACAATCGATTGGCTCGCCGACTACCGCTTCAGCGGCGACGTGTGGGGGTACCACGAGGGCGAAGCGTACTTCCCTGGCTCCCCCGTGTTGATCGTCGAGGGAACCTTTGCCGAGGCGGTAGTGCTTGAGACACTTGCGCTGAGCATCCTTAATTACGACTCTGCGGTCGCGAGCGCAGCCGCTCGCATGGTGAGTGCCGCGGATGGCCGTCCACTTGCGGAGATGGGGTCGCGACGCGCGACCGAGCGAGGAGCGGTTGCCGCAGCCAGGGCCGCCTACATTGCCGGATTCAGTGCCACCAGCAATTTGGAGGCCGGACGCACCTGGGGCATCCCGACCATGGGAACTGCCGCCCACTCTTTCACCCTCTTGCACGATTCTGAGGAGGATGCCTTCCGCGCGCAGGTCGCAGCGCTCGGCCCCGAGACGACCCTGCTGGTCGACACCTACGACGTGACGGCCGCCGTCGACCTCGCGGTACGCGTTGCCGGGACCGGACTCGGCGCAGTGCGTATTGACAGCGGCGACCTTCCGGGGCAGGCGGCCGCGGTCCGCAAGCAACTCGACGGGCTTGGCGCGACAAACACAAAGATCACCGTGACGAGCGACCTTGACGAGTACACGATTGCAGCGTTGGCGGTCGCCCCGGTCGACTCCTATGGTGTTGGCACGTCCGTCGTGACCGGGTCCGGTTCCCCGACCGCTGGAATGGTCTACAAGCTGGTCGCCCGCACCGGTGGTGACGGCGAGTGGGTGTCTGTGGCGAAGCACTCCACAGCGAAGACCTCTATTGGCGGGCGCAAGCAACCGGTTCGCTTACTCAGTCGCACGCAGCGCGCGAAAGTTGAAGTGCTGCACATCCTTGATGAGCCGGACGCGGCGGAAACACCCGATGTCGGTCGATACCTGCTGGTCAAGCTGGTTTCGGACGGCATCCCGGATCCGCGCTACCTTGGCGCATCCGGCACCGCGCTCGCCCGCGAGCACCGTGCGACGGTGATGGCCGAACTTCCACAGGATGCGTTCCGGCTTGCTCGCGGCGAACCGGTCATCCCGACACGGTACGACTAGAAACTACTTCTTCATCTTTTCGTAGATCTCTTTGCAGGTCGGGCAGATCGGAAACTTCTCTGGATCACGTCCCGGAGTCCACAGTTTGCCGCACAGCGCCCGAACCGGTTTGCCGGACAGCGCAGACTCCATGATCTTGTTTTTTGGCACGTAGTGCGAAAAGCGCTCGTGATCGCCTTCCTCGAGCTGCTCCTGCTTGAGAAGCTCCTCGAGTTCACGGTCGAGGGTGGCGGTGCCGCCGCCGGGGTGATCCGTGTCTGCGCTGCTCATGCCCCAATTCTATCGGCAACTCTTTTGAGACGCAGAGGTCAGCTCAGTAGCGCTGAGTGAACGCCAGCAATTCCGGCGCGCGGCGATTAAAGATTGCCCCGCCCGCGAGAACGCCGCCGGTGAGGGCGACGACACCGGTACCGATTCCGACAGTGAGCGCGATCAGGTGCCATCCACCGCCCTCGAGGATGCCGAGTACCGCAAACAGCACGGTTGGTCCGGAGATGATGAGTACACCAAACAAGGACAGTGCCTGCACCCAGCTCGCACCCGTCGCCCCGGATTGCGGCTGCGCGAACGGGCTGTCGCCGGGATGCACCGCCGGGTAGGGGAATCCCGCCGAAATGATGCTGGATAGTCCGAGCCCAACCAGAAGCACGCAAATTCCGAGGCCAACCACAGAGCCGATGATGCCGGCGTTTCCGTAACCCCAGGCGCTGAGTGGGGCGCCAACGAGGATCACGATCAGTCCGAGCCCGAGTGGAGGGATGAGTCGACCGGTCCGGTCCGCCCACCCGGAAGTGTTTGCGGCGACGTGAAGCCACACCGCGGTGTTGTCGAACGCGACATCGTTGTGCACGGTGCTCCAGGACAGAAAGAAGCACATCACCGGCACCGGCAGCAGTACCAGATAGTGCAGCGGCACCCCACCGACGGACAGCACTCCGATCATGACCGCTGGCACGATGGGCACGATCAACAGTGCCGAACGATACCTGGCATCGCGACCCCAGTAGCTGAGGCTCCGCGCTGCGACCGCACCGACCTGCGTTGCCGGCATTCGGGAGAACCAACCCAACCCGCTGTATTCGCGGGAGTGGGACACGCACTCCGGCGTGACCATCATGATCGCGATGAGGGAGCGCCAGGCGATCCAGAGCACGGCAATAAACGCACAGGCGATCACGATTCTAACAAGGGCAAGTCCGATATTCCCCTCCGCTGCATCGGCGGGTGCCGCCCACACCGCGCCGAGCGGCGTCCAGGCCGAAACTGTCGCAATCGAGTGCAGTGCTTTCACCCCTTCGGATTGCCAGTCCACCGTGATCATGACCGCAACGATTGGTGACAACGAACCAAGCACAACCAGTGCGACGAGCCCTGTCGCTTCTCTCGCACGCCGGGTTGCCAGCAGAATTGTGGCGATAGTTGTCGTGACCCGTGCGCCGAGGATGCAGGTTATGACGATCACGACCGCCCCCACCAGCGCAAAAATGATGGGAGCAACACCTCGGCTCCAGGTGGTGATCTGCGCAATCGCAATCAGTGAAATGACGAGAGCCGGGACGCCGAGGAAGGCCGACGCGGCCAGGCCGTCAGCCAGTCGAGCGTTCGTCAAACCGAGCAGCGAGAATTTGCGCGGATCAAGCGTGTCGTCGGCGCCAAACACGAGCGGAACGAGGAGGAACCCGAGAACGATGAGGGAACCGGCAACAACCACAATGCTGCGCGCGAGGTCGACGTCGACCAAACGTAGTGCGAAAAGTCCGAGCATTGCCACGAATGCTGCGCCCAAACCGTACAGCAGCGCAATGGCCATGCCGATCACCTGCCACGGGCTGCGCCGGAACAGGTTGCCAAGTAGTCGGAGCTTCAGTCCGAGAAACTGTGCAACCACTCCATGCCCTCCACGCTGGTGCGACCGCCGACAAGTTCAACAAATTTCTCTTGGAGGGAACCTTTTCCGCGCACCTCGTCGACGCTTCCTGACGCCAACACTTTGCCGCTGTCGATGATTGCTACAACGTCGCACACGCGTTGAATAAGGTCCATGCTGTGGCTCGAGAGCACCACTGTGCCCCCTGCCTCCACGTAGCGCTGGAGGATGGCTGTCACGTTGGTGGCGGAAACCGGATCGACAGACTCGAAAGGTTCGTCGAGCACCAACAGGCGCGGTGAGTGGATGAGCGCGGCGGCGAGGGAGAGCTTCTTGGTCATGCCTGCCGAGTAGTCGGAAACCAGGCGGCCAAGCGCATCTTCCAAGCCAAATGAGACGGCGAGCTCGGCGATGCGCTCGCGGACAGTGTCAGCGGGCAGCCCTCGCAACACACCGGAATAGTAGAGCAGCTGTCGTCCGGTGAGTCTGTCGAACAGGCGCAAGCGGTCCGGCAGCACTCCCATTTGGCGTTTGGCAACTGCCGGGTTTTCCCACACGTTTGCGCCGTGAACTGTGACGGTTCCGGCGTCAGGGCGCAACAGGCCGGTAATCATCGACAGCGTCGTCGTCTTGCCTGCACCGTTCGGGCCGACAACACCAAAGATTGTTCCCTGTTCCACCGCGAGGTCTATGCCATCAACCGCTACCGTGTCGCCGAAATGTTTGACCACCCCTTCGACGCGCAACACAATCTTGCGGCCGGTTAATCCTGTTTCCGCAGGCTTCGGTCGCGGGCTGACCGTGGAACTCGTGTCAGCGAGTGTGCGTTGTGTGGGATCTGCGCGAGGCTCGACTTGGGCGCGTTGATCGACTTTCGTCTGCCCTACTTTGTTACCGTTTCTCGCCTGGCGAACCTTCGTCTGGCGTGCGCGACGCTCACGGGCTTTATCCCGTTTCAGTTCGTTGATCAGCGAGTCGAATTGGGCCAGGATCTTCTCTGGGCTGCGCTGCTCGTCCGACTGGTCGCTGGAGTTTCCCTGAGAGCCAGCTAACTTTTTCGCATCGCGTTTTGCGTTTTCTGACTCCACGGGGTCAACCGTATCAAGCAGAACTGCGAGTACCAGCGCGTTCATCACGAAATGACTACAAGGCTGATGTTCCCTGCCATCCTCAGGTGTAAGAAGATAAGATCTCCCCAGCACGATGAAGTGTCGATTAATTGTCGCGCCCTTGAGATCAATCAAGACCGGCGCACACGAACAGACACTTTAGGGAGAACGCATGACCACGCAAATCGTCATCCTGGCAGCCGGAATGGGCAGCCGTCTCGGACGTTCGCTGCCGAAACCGCTCACTGAGCTGAGCGACGGCCGCAGCATCATGCAGCAGCAGTTCGACAACATCCACCACGCGTTCGGCTCGAACGCTCAGGTGACCATCGTCGTCGGCTACAAGCTTGAGCACATTATCGAGGCGTTCCCGCACTCGAACTTCGTATACAACGAGCAGTACGACCAGACCAACACCTCCAAGAGCCTGTTGCGCGCGCTTCGCGCATCCAGCCCCGGTGGCGTGCTGTGGATGAACGGCGACGTGGTCTTCGACCCAGAGGCTCTTGAGCGTGCAGCACAGCTGATGGCTCGCGACCAGTCCTTCGTTTCCGTCAACACCGCGAAGGTTTCGGACGAAGAGGTCAAGTACACCACCGACAGCCAGGGTTACATCCGCGAGCTGTCCAAGACCGTCTCCGGCGGACTCGGCGAAGCGGTTGGCATCAACTACATTTCGCGCGACGGCAAAGCGGCTCTCGTGCGCCAACTTGCCCGCGTGAACGACCAGGACTACTT
>JBDSZO010000137.1:0-10111 GCA_039925105.1 Terrimesophilobacter sp.
GATTGCGGGCCTCGCGACCGAGCGCATCCGCAGACGAGAAGCCTACGAAGCCCAGGATTCCGAGAACCATACCGGCAGCGACACCCTGGAAGGGGAGTGCCGTGAACTCAAACTGCGATGGATCCCAAGCGGCGGGACCAGCCCAAACGAGTGCCAGTACCAGCAGGATGCTGATGATGGTCACAGAAACGAGCTCCAGCACGAGCGAGACCCGGGCCGAGAGCCTGATGCCGCGAATCGTGAACAGCGTCGCCAGACCTCCGAGAATGATCGTCAGAATGATCTGCGTAACTACCCCTTCGACGGGAATACCGATGAGGTTCAAAAACTGGTTCATATAGCTGACGGCCCCGCCGAGCGACCCGGCCGCAATTCCCCAACACCCGATCAACAGCGTCACGCCGGCAAGATACGCACCAAACGGGCCGAGTCCTTTGGAAACGTAGGTGTACAACGATCCCGCAGATGCCAAACGACGGGTGAACGTGACAACGCAATATCCAACGCAAACGATGACAATCGTTGCGAGCACAAAGGAATAGATGGTGCCTTTACCTGCTCCGATGTAAATGGCTGCGGCGGTAAACGCTATGACCGCACTTGGTGCGATGTTCGCAATAGCCTGAGCGCCGAGCTCCGGCCCGCTCATGATTCCGCGGCGAAGACCTGCGTCTTTCAGGGCGTTGCCCGGTGGGGGCGTCTTGCTTGTTACAGACATGAATCATCTTTCCTTTGAGTGGTGAACTATTACTGGATACTGCTGGGGACTTCGCGAACTCGGCGTTACGGAATGAGAAGAGTCCGCAGTGCTTCGCCCGATTCGAGGTCGGCCAATGCCTCCGCCGCCTCAGAAAGCGGGCGGCGACCGGAAACCAGCGGGTCAAGCTTCAACTGCCCGTCCATGTATCGGTCGACCAGGGCAGGAATATCTATGGAGGGTCTGACACTTCCATAGTTCGAGCCGAGGATTCGCTGGTCGGCTTCCGCAAGTACGAGCGGCTCAAACGATGCTTTTGCACCTGTCGGGGGCAGGCCAACGATCACGGCCGCGCCGCCCAGGCCCAACATCTGGATCGCCTGCTCCGTGGTGCTTGTTCGGCCGATCGCATCGAAGGCGTAGTCCACCCCGTCGGGCATCAGATCGTAGACCGCAGCAACCGCGTCAGTGGCGGACGCGTCAATGGCGTCTGTGGCGCCGAACTGGGTCGCAAGCGCGGTCTTCTCCGCGCGCACGTCGATCGCAATAATCCGCTCCGCTCCGGCGAGCTTGGCGCCTTGAATGACATTGAGCCCGACACCTCCGCAGCCGATCACCGCGACAGTTGACCCGGGCTCGACGGCGGCGGTGTTGATGACAGCCCCCACACCAGTGGCGACGGCGCAACCGACCAGCGCGATGATATCCAGCGGGGCATCATCTCGAACCTTTATCGCACCGGATGCGGGGACAACGACTTCTTCAGCGAACGAAGAGACCCCGAGGTAGTGGTGCACCGACTCGCCGTCTAAGGAGAGTCGGGACGTGCCATCGTAAAGGACACCCAGTGGCGCGACGATGGTGGCGACCTTCTGGCAGCGTGCTTCGTGGCCCGAGCGGCAGTATCGACACTCGCCACAGGGCGGAACCCAGGACAGTACGACGTGGTCTCCTACTGACAGAGTCGTCACGCCTTCCCCGAGTTCGACGACAACTCCAGAACCTTCGTGGCCCATGACGAGAGGGGCCGGGGCGTCCCACTCGCCTCGCTGGACGTGAAGATCGGAGTGGCAGACGCCCGCCGCCGCGATTTTAACACGCACCTCGCCCGCTTTCGGCGAAGCCAGATCTACGTCGCGGAACTCCACCGGTAGCCCTGGTGAGCGAAAAACGATGGCCTTCATTTGTTCCTCCACAATCTTCACGTGCGATCACACCGAGCGTATTCAGGAATCGCCTCAAAGTTCTCTCACAATATTGGTGGTCTTTTACGACTTGATCACAATTTTGTACACTCAATGCATGGCGGTCGATGCAATGTCTGTGGCGCGCGTTCTTGACGGGGTCATCGTCGGCGAGTCCCTCCCGCCGACAACCATGATTGACTCGGTAAGTGCGTTGAACAGCCTCAACGTGCTTGCTCATCCCGGTTATGCGTGTTTGGTGGTCGCGGCACCCGAAGAGCTTCTTGATGCCTCGGGCGATGAAGGAAGTTCAGGTGTAGAAGCATCACCCCTGTGGAACTCGTCGCTCGCCATATTGCAAAGCACGATTCTCGTGGTGAGCGGTGACAGCCGCGAGATACGAAATCTGCTGACAAACAATGGCGTGACGGGAATACTGTGCCCCTCAGTTGCGCCACCGGTGTTGTTACCGAAACTCATAAGCATGCTCGCTTCCGACCAGGCCGCGGAGGACCGCCTCGTGACCCAGGGCATGAAGGTTCTCACGCAGGTCGCCAGGCGAGGCGGTGTTCCTGCCGTGATGGCAGAGTTGGCACACCGCATAGACGGATGGGCGGTGCTGCTCGATAGCCAGGGCCACGCGATCACGAGTAGCGGCGCAGGCACGCTCCATATTCAGGATGCAACGGCAGTTGCGCTCAATCGCCCTGTGAAGGTTCGGCATCCAGGACTCCAAGTCCATCCGGTCGGACAAGGAGAAGACCTCACCGCCTATCTTGTGATCGCCTCACGTGCAGGCTCGATGAGTCGCATCCGGGATCTGGCGTCCCAGGCGGCGGCACTCCTTGACCTCCTGCTCAGAAGCAATGATCACTTCGCGACTGAAAGATTGGGGCGCGAGGTCATGATGCAACGACTGCTCGCCGGAGATGCGGTCGGTGCAGAATTCTTGCTTCGCAGGTGGGGTGTTCTCGAAGACACGATGACCGCGTTCGTCTTGAGTTCACGGTCCAAATCAGTCGATCTCGAGCGACTTCTGACTCGGTGGTTCGACGACCTGGGCTGCGTTCACGTCATGACGATGCAAGGGGATCGAATGGCTGCCCTCATCAGGGATGACCGCGCCGAAATGATTGCTGACCTTGTAGCCAACTACGCGAGTCATGAGCAGCATCCCCTTCGTTGCGGGTTCGGGACCAGCGTCGGGTTCGATGCGCTTTCGCGGAGCATGGCAGAAGCCTACGAGGCCCATGCGACAGCTGTCACCGATGGTCGCTCCATCGCCTTCTATGCCGCCCTGCCCACCGTGCAGTATGTGCTCGAGCATCTTGGCCCCGAATCGTCAGCGCAGCTCGCCAGTGTGCTCGACGGGTTACGCGACGAGCACGGCGCACATGGCGAACTCACCCATACACTGCAGGTCTATCTCGCTGAGCACGGTTCGTGGGGTGTCGCCGCAAGTCGACTCGGGGTTCACCGTCAGACGCTGAGCCTGCGAATGAAGAGGGCTGAAAGGTTGACGGGGCTGTCGATGTCCAATCCCGACGACCGCGCCGCAGCATGGTTGGCCATTCGAGCGCTCAAGCGTGAGCTGCACTGACCTCGACCCGCTCTTCTCCTCCACAGCCCCTGTTTATCAAAAGTTCTTCTACTTTCGAATTTATGTACGATGTGAGAAAATAGGGTCATGACAAACCCCTCAGCTGAACTTGATGAGATTGCCGGCAACGTCGCCGGTCTCCTCGCGTGTAATGCTGTGGGGGATCTCGCGGACGATACGCTCCTTCAGGCTGCTGGTGCACTGGAGCGGCTGGGTCGCCGACTTGGCGCATTTCAGGTCGCCGTCGCCGCAGAGATCGATCACCGCTCGCGTCACGAACTCGGTGCTGACGGCCTCGCCGCATCCAAAGGATGCCGGACCTCCACCGAACTGCTCGAACGAATCACCCTCGCGTCCGGCGAAACCATCTCCAAGCGGTTGAAGATCGGCCGCAACACCCGCACCCGCCATTCATTCGTGGGGGAGCAACTGCCAGCGCAATTCCCGAACGTCGCCGAAGCACTCGCCGCCGGCACCCTCGGTGTGGACAGCGCGCACTCCATCATCCGGGGCCTGACGTCCATTGCCGCAGTCGTCGATGCGTGCTCCATCCAGGCCGCCGAATACGAACTCGTCGCCGCCGCCACCGGCTCCGCACCAGAATCGCCGAACCCGTGCACCGCGGACGACACCAGAATTCAAACCGAGGTGTGGAAGGTCCGCCTCGACCAGGACGGCCGAATTCCGATCGAAGAACGGGCACTCCGGATGCGATCCTTCAACCTCGGACACGAACGCAACGGGCTCGTCAGCGTTCGTGGCGCCCTCATCCCGGATGTCGCCGCCAAATTCACCGCACTGGTCAACGCCTACACCTCCCCACGCACCGCACCCGCGTTCCTCAACGATGAGGAACTTGCCGACCACAACCTGGAGCACGACCCCCGCACCCGTGATCAGAAACGTCACGACATCTTCGCCGGCATTCTCGATACCGCCGCACGCGCCGCAGAAACACCCACCATGGGTGGTGCAGCACCGGTCGTCATGGTCAGCGTCCGGCAAAGCGACCTCGACGCTGACGGTGGCGACGGCCGTGGTGTCGGCTACATTGACGGCCTCGACATTCCAGTATCAATGCGCGTCGTCAAGCAGTACACCTGCAACGGCGGCACCCAGCGTGTCGTCCTCGACGACAACGGCCGCATCATCGAACTCGGCTCACCCGAACGCTGCTTCACCCCACAACAGCGTCGCGCGATCACCCTCCGTGACGGCGAATGCAGCACTCCGGGATGCCACATCCCCGCAGCCTGGTGCGAAATTCACCACGTCGACCCGGCCGAAAACGGTGGGCCCACACATACTGACAACGGCCTGCTTCTCTGCTGGTTCCACCATCGCAGCCTCGACACCTCCGGCTGGCAATTCCGGATGCTGAACAGTGCCCCACAAGTCAAAGCACCACGCTGGCTCGACACCACCCAGACCTGGCGACCCACAGTCGGATCACGAATCCGACAACTCGAGAGCATCGAAAAAATCCCGATCTTCGCAACAGCCCGGGAATAGGCCCCGATCGCACGACGCCAAAGTGCAGTATGCCAAAGTGCACTGCCACAATGCGCACTGCAACAATGCGCATTGCAACAATGCGCATTGCAACAATGCGCACTGCAACAATGCGCATTGCAACAAGGAGTATTACTACGAGGCGCACATGCGACGAAGTTGAACCTTAGGGCCATGCCGGGGCCGCAGCAGTCGGGTACCGCCGTCGGGATCGACCCCGGCATGGGGTCAAACTCAGCCGACAGTGATACTCCACTGACCATCAGCCGAAACTGCGACAACAGACGGCCCCGCCGGCCAGCGCACACTACCGCTGTACGCGCCGATCTCATTCACCACCAGATCGGAACGCTTTCCGTACGCCCAGATTGCGAAATTACTCGAACCGTTGTGAGTAATCGCAGCGACCCCGGCATCCCCGCGATAAATCAAAACGTCGTCACCAGTACCTGATGCGATACCACCAGAGAAAGTCCGCAACGACAACACAGATTTCAGCGTCACAGACCACGGCCCGTCCGCCGTGATCTCAAGCGACGTCGTCGAATCACTGCCTAGATTGAATAAAACAGTGCCGGAATAGTTACCGATCTTGTTGACCAGCAAATCCTGTTCCGTCATATTCGAATCCAGAGCCCACACCGCAAAATTGCTTGAACCCTTGTGCGTGATCGACGCAACACCCGCCTGGTCCGCACCATCCAGAAGCACAATCTTCACCACCGAATCACCTGAACCGCTATAAACCTTGTCCGCAGGCACTGACACCGGAACGGGAGCACTCGACGGCTCATCCGACGGCTCAGCCGAAGGAGAATCAGAAGGCGACGCAACGTCAGACGACGAAACGTTCGGGGCAGCGGCGCCCAAATTCTCCGAAGCGCGGTAACCGCCCAGACCAGCGACCGTAGCCGAACTGACAACGATGGCAACAGCAAGGGCCACGGCCCCCAGTGTGACGCCAGACACCGACTTGCCCCTGCTGGCACGGTTCACCAGCGCCGCAATACCAAGACCGACAGCCACCAGCGCAGGGACGAACGCCACAAAACTCAAAAACGGGATCACAGCCATCACCAGGGCAACGATCCCCACAATAAGCGCGGAGAGCGCAAGACTCGACTTCGACTTCGGGTATGGCGGCGCGACACCGGCAACCGACTCTGCCGGGATGGGTAACGGCGGGCCAGACAACTCGTTTTCGCCCGTAGACGTGTTTTCAAACATGGATACTCCTGACAATCGGCCGGCCAAATGACCAGCACGGGCAACACAGCCAGTCAAGGCTGGTGCACCTACCGAAATTGGCAAGTTGAGTAGTTCATCAGCAGCCACCGACATTCGGAACAGAAGGCGCCGAAATGTGCATTCAACTGGGGGTGACACGTGAGTGTGGTGGGCTCTCAGAGGCTGACACCGACTCAACAAGGCGGATAGTCTTGCCCAAGGTGAAGGGGTGTCGACCAGCCAGCAAACGGCTGTCGCAAGCCTGGAAATCGAAGGGGCGGTGCTGTGGGCAGCAACTTCAGCTTCGTCATTGCCCGATGGCCGGCAATAGCCGAAGAAGCCCACCGGGCAGAGCACTACACCTTCGGGGATCCCCGCTCATCAGTGTTCTACGCCCGACGCACGCTCGAACTTGCCGTGCACTGGCTGTACCAGGCGGATGCGACCCTCCGGATGCCATACAAGGACGACCTGGCGAGCCTCCTCCACGAACCAACGTTCAAACAGCTCGTTGGCACGTCCGTCCTGACCAAAATGAACATCATCCGCAAACAGGGCAACAACGCCGTCCATCGCGCAAACCCCATGAAATCGACAGACAGTGTGCCGGTGATCCGAGAACTGTTCCACGTGTTGATCTGGCTTGCCACACATTACGCCCAGTCACCAGACGAGCGCCCCCAACCTGAGCTACCATTCGATGCCGCGACCATCCCACAACCTCAGCCAGCAAAGGCTGCCGCCACGGCAGCCCAACTCCAGAAGCTTGACACCGAACTCAAGGCCAAAGATGAGGCGCTCGCCGAGGCCCGGCAGGCAAATGACAGCCTGCAAGCAGAGCTCATCGTCCTGCGGGTCGCCGTGGCGGAGGAGAAAGCGCGCAACGCGGCCATCCCAGACACACACGACTATCGGGAGGATGAAACCCGCGACCTATTCATCGACCTGCTGTTGCACGAAGCGGGCTGGTCGTTGGACGCACCGCGCGATCGTGAGTTCCCGGTCACCGGCATGCCCAACAACTCCGACGGCGGCAAAGGCTTCGTTGACTACGTGCTGTGGGGTGAAGACGGACTGCCGTTGGCGGTAGTCGAGGCGAAACGCACCAAAGTTGACCCCAATGGCGGAAAGCAGCAGGCGAAGTTGTATGCCGACTGCCTCGAAAGGCGATACGGTCAACGTCCCGTCATCTACTACACAAACGGTTTTGAACACTGGATGTGGGATGACCTGCGGTATCCACCGCGGCAGGTGCAAGGCTTCTACACGCGCGATCAACTTGCTCTCCTGATCCAGCGGCGCAGCACGCGCAAGCCGCTCGCAACTATGCCGATCGGCGAAACCATCATCGAACGCCATTACCAACAGCGAGCGGTCAGATCGGTTGCCGAAGCATTCGAAAACAAGGAACGTCGTGCGCTGCTTGTCATGGCAACCGGGAGCGGTAAGACCCGCGCGGTCATCGCGTTGGCCGACCTTCTGGTGCGCGCGAACTGGGCCAAACGCATCCTGTTCCTTGCCGACCGTGTCGCCCTGGTCAACCAGGCAACCAACGCGTTCAAGACCTTCATGCCGGATGCCGCACCAGTCAACCTTGTCACCGACCGGGAGTCCGACGGCCGGGTGTTCGTCTCCACCTATCCGACCATGATGGGTCTGATCAATGAAGGCAGCTCGGACGGTGGCGACGGCACGAATCAGCGGCGATTTGGTCCCGGCTATTTCGACCTCGTTGTTATTGATGAAGCCCACCGCTCGGTGTACCAAAAATATGGGGCAATCTTTGAGTATTTCGATTCACTGCTCATTGGCCTGACAGCAACACCAAAAAACGAGATCGACCACAACACTTACGGTCTTTTCAACCTTGAAGACGGCGTTCCAACGGACTCTTATGACTTGTTGCAAGCAATAGCGGAAGGATTTCTCGTCCCACCAGTCGGCAAGTCCATCGCCACCCAGTTCGTGCGGGAAGGCATCCGTTACGCAGACCTGAGTGAAGCGGAAAAGGAAGAGTGGGATCTGCTCGACTGGCAGGGCGACGAGATCCCTGAGCAGGTCGACTCCAGCGCGATGAACACCTGGCTGTTCAATGCGGACACGGTCGACAAAGTGCTGAAGACCCTCATGACCGAGGGGCGTCACGTCGCTGGCGGCGACATCCTTGGCAAAACCATCATCTTCGCGAAGAACTACGATCACGCAAAGTTCATCGAGCAACGGTTTGACGAGAACTACCCCGAATATAAGGGCCACTTTGCGCGCATGATCACCTACAAGACCACCTACGCCCAAAGTGTGATCGATGACTTCTCCAACCCCGATAAGCAGCCACAGATCGCCATCTCCGTAGACATGCTCGACACCGGAATCGACATTCCTGAGGTAGTCAATCTCGTATTTTTCAAGCCGGTACATTCGCGAACCAAGTACTGGCAGATGGTCGGGCGCGGCACTCGACTGCGGCCGAACCTGTATGGCCCGGGCGACGACAAGAAGGATTTCGTCATCTTCGATGTTTGCCAAAACATCGAATATTTCAACCAGGAACTGGAAACCGCAGAGCCCTCCCATGTCGAACCGCTCGGTGTGAGGCTATTTAAGGCACGACTCGCAATGCTGGCGGGAATCGATGGCGCAACCGACGCATCGTTGAGTGACCTACGTAGCGACCTTGTTTCGGGATTGCACAATCAGGTTGTCGGGATGACGCTCGACAATTTTCTGGTACGCCCACACCGCAAGGCGGTCGAACATTTTGCCCACATCGCGGCATGGATGTTTCCCTCCGGCGATGAGATCCTCCTGGCCGAACAGTTGGCGGGTTTACCCTCGGCGACTGATGTTGAGGACACTGATGAGCAGGCGCGCCGCTTTGACCTGTTCGCGCTTCGGGCGCAGTTGGGAATCCTTGTCGCCGAGCCGGGATTCGCGGCGGCCAAAGGCCGAATTCAGGCGATCGCCAACGCTTTGGCAGAACAGAAGAGTATTCCGGCGGTGGCAGCGAAGATTGAGCTGATTTCTGCGGTCGCCTCAGAGGAGTGGTGGCAGGATGTCACGGTTCCCATGCTCGAAATGGCGCGGAAGCACCTACGCTCACTGGTTCACCTAATCGACCCGACCCACCAGCCTGTGGTGTATACAAACTTTGTCGACACCGCCTCCGAAACCGAGAAAATCGACCTCGTCCTGTATGCGGAAGGCGTGGACAAGGAACGGTTTAAGGTGAAAGTGTGGGACTTCCTGTCCAAGCACAACGACGATGTTGTGCTTTTTAAACTTCGGCATGGCCACCAGCTGACACCATTAGATCTTTCCGAGCTCCAGCGGATCATGGTGGAGAGCGGACAGGTGAATCCGGAATCGTTGTCGTCTGCGGTCGAGGAGGCGAAAGGTCTCGGCCTGTTCGTACGGTCCCTACTGGGAATGGATCACGCGGCGGCGATCGACGCACTCTCAGAATTTACTGCCGGGACGACATTCACCGGCAATCAGCTGGCGTTTGTGAACCTGATTGTCGACCAGCTCACTCGCACAGGATTCGTGGACCCCGGACTGCTTTATGAGGCACCATTCACCGGAGTTGCACCAACCGGCCCGGAATCTCTTTTCACCTCAGCGCAGGTCGCGACGCTCGTTGCCACCCTTAAGCGCATCCGCGAGACAGCGGTAGCAGGCTAGACCCGACGCCGCTGCTCGTTGTGCGGTGCTAGAATCTCAAGGTTGCCGTGAAACGGCCGCGGACAAAGAGAGCTGGCACATTAGGTGACCGGCACCGCGCAACAAGCGAAAGGGGCCATCTATGCCATTAGCACCAGATGCCAAGAAAGCGATCATCGACGAGTACGCCACTCACCCAGGTGACACGGGAAGCCCCGAAGTGCAGGTAGC
>JBDSZO010000138.1:0-2001 GCA_039925105.1 Terrimesophilobacter sp.
GCCAAGCGAAATGACTGCGGATTCACCCAAGGCTTTGGCCACCTCGACACGCTCGACAGCGCGGAACCACTCTTCGCCCTTGTCGGCGAAGATCGTCGCAATCGGACCGTGTTGTGCAACGATTCGCCGATCCGTGTCAATGAACGGCACGTGCAGCAGGCGCGCTACCTGCTTGCCAACCCGAGACTTGCCTGCCCCTGGCGGCCCGATGACGACCAGATGCGGATGCTCGGCGCTCATTCCGGTGAGAACAGGGTGGAGTCGGTGGCGAGATTGTCGGGAATGCTGGAGCGGTACGCCTCAAGATTGCGCAGGGTTTCCGGCAGGGAATCTCCGCCGAACTTCTCGGTAACCGTGTTGGCAAGCACGAGGGCGACCATCGCCTCTGCAATCACTCCGGCTGCGGGAACAGCGCACACATCGGAGCGCTGGTGGTGTGCCTCAGCGGTCGTCCCGGTGGCAACATCCACGGTTCGAAGGGCGCGCGGCACCGTCGAAATGGGTTTCATGGCTGCGCTCACCCTCAGAACGCCACCGGTGCTCATACCGCCCTCGGTTCCACCGGCACGATCGGTCGAGCGGGCGATTCCGGCGTCGGTGGCAAACAGTTCGTCATGCGCAGCGGATCCACGGCGAGTCGCGGTCACAAAACCGTCGCCCAATTCGACACCCTTAATCGCCTGGATGCCCATCAGCGCGGCCGCAAGCTGGGAGTCCAGACGGCGATCCCAGTGAGTGTAGGAGCCGAGTCCCGGCGGAAGGCCAAAAGCGAGAACCTCAACGACTCCACCGAGGGTGTCTCCGTCTTCGTGCGCCTTATCGACCTCAGCGACCATGATCGCCGAGGTTGCAGGGTCTGCGCAGCGCAGCGGATCGGCATCCAGCCTCGCAACGTCATCAGGATTCGGCAGTGCGGTGCCCTCTGGCACTCGAACCGACCCAATCGAGAGCGTGTGGCTCATCACCCGGATGCCGAGCGAACCGAGAAACGCCCGCGCAACCGCGCCAAGCGCAACACGCGCTGCCGTCTCACGGGCGCTCGCACGCTCCAAAACGTTGCGCGATTCCTCGAAACCGTACTTCTGCATTCCCACCAGGTCTGCGTGACCGGGCCTCGGACGCGTTAGAGGGGCGCCCCTGCCTTTCGGAAGGTCGGCCGCGTCGACCGGCTCAGAACTCATGACGTCAACCCAGCGCGGCCACTCCGTGTTGCCGATGCGCAAGGCGATTGGGCTGCCCATGGTGAGCCCATGGCGCACGCCGGACGAGATGGCCAGTTCGTCGGCCTCGAACTTCTGCCTCGCCCCACGCCCGTAGCCGAGCCTGCGCCGCGCAAGATCGTCGGCGATGTCCGCCAACCTGATCGGCACGCCGGCAGGCAAACCCTCAAGGATGGCAACGAGTTCAGGGCCGTGCGATTCCCCTGCGGTCAACCATCGAAGCATGCGCCCATTCTTCCATGATCATTGCGCCTTCAAAATCACGACGGGGTCGTTGTCGCGCCCACCGCGTCACGCATTGCCGCAAGTACCGCGGGTTCGTCACTGAGCGCCTCGGTGGGGTCTCCCGAGGTGAAGACGCGCACCTGCGCGAGCGCCTGATTGATCAGCATGCTGAGCCCGGACTGTACTCGACCGCCCGCCTTTGCCCAATGCTCCGCGAGGGCTGTCGGCCACGGGTCGTAGGCAATATCCACGAGTGGCGTGTTGTCTCTCAGATCTTCGGAAAACTCCTGCACCAAACCGGCCCCACCCGGGAGCGTGCTGATCACAACATCCACGGGTTCACTGAGAGGTTCGGACGAGAACCCTTCGACACGCAAGTGAACACCGAGCCTTCCGGCAAGCTGCACAAGCGGTGCTGTCGTCTTGAGCGACCGCACGGACACGGCAACATCATCGGCCCCGACTTCGGCAACTGCAGCAAGCACCGACGCCGCTGTTGCCCCAGAACCGAGGATGCGCACCCTGCCCAATTGTGGAATTCCCGCCTCACGCAGGG
>JBDSZO010000139.1:0-10132 GCA_039925105.1 Terrimesophilobacter sp.
CCTCCGCCGAGCGCGAATATCGATGACGCAAGTGTGAGTGCAAGTACCGCGCTGATCGGACGCAGGCGTGCCGTGGCAAAGACGTAGTTCAGCAAGATTTCCCCCCAGAAGTCTTTACCATTCATAACCCATGTGGCGGGATTACGCGATCCCCACTTAGAGGTGGGTTTGCGCAAGACCCATACCGACCCCCATGAGTATCAGCGTTGCCTATGCGGTCGGTGGCCTGGCTCAGCGTTGCTGACGAAACTCTGAGGAACTGTTCGGTCTGACAGTCGCCACGCAGACAGTTAGCTTCACCAGACCCCGAGCTGATCGCACCCGAAGACCATCTCGGAGTCACTCACCAGTTTGCGCTAGCTCAGGAAACCATGAAGAGCTTGTGCGGATCTTGTACCGTCGTGCACCGCTCGGACGAACTCCGGACCGTGACGTGCCGCGGAAATGTACCTCTCGCGTTCATTCGCTATTGAGAGGATTTGACTCTCCAGGGTCGTAGACGTCACCTCGAGTATGGGTAGTTCAAGCGATGTCTCGCGCTTGACATAGTGTCGAACGTATTGGCTTACGTGCGCGACCACCACTCGCCCAGCCGCCATCGCTTCGCACGCTGCAACTCCATAGATTCCCATTCCCAGCTGGTCCACTACGACGTCTGCGGCTCTAAAAACGTCCGGCATCTCGGCTGACGGAATACCGGTTAGTCGACGGTATTCGATGACACCTTCTGCGTGGAGCCTCCACAGGACGGGGTCGATGAGATCAGACCGCTTGAACCTCTCGTCGGTGGGTACGTGTACAACTACGGGTAGCCTGCGCTGTAATGGCGGCAACGTCACGGTAAAACGCGGCAGGTCCGCGACAACAGGCAGCCAGGTTGCGTGTGGGACATCGAGCACCAGGTCCGGCGTCGATACGAAGACGGGGAGCCCGAGAGCATCCAATAGGTCACGATTTCGTCGCGCCTGCGCATCAAGGTAAAGGTCCGTTACGGCACCGAAAGGGGACTCCGGCTCAAGTTGAGCATGTCTGCTGGGGACACGTATGTCGGTCCCGTGGCACAGCATGGCCACTTTGACCCCTTTGGAGACAAGACCGTCAATCTGCTTGACAACAGATGCGCCAAATAGCCCGCCAAATGGGGCAAGTTCGGCCTCAACCAGGGCATGCGTAAACAGTTCGCTAACGTTTCTAAATTGCGCACGCTGCCACGGCCGGTACTCGTGAAAAATTTTCGCTGGGACGGAATAGTCAGTGTTAAAAGCGAAGCCTCCCGACGAATTGGGCGCCATGCACACCGCACTCACGTTCTCGATGTGTCGCTCTATCGCGCGAGCCCAACCCCAAGCCTGTCCGCCGAAGTTTGCGGGCGCGATATAAAGCCGAACAGAAGTCAATGACGGTACTACTGGCTTTGGAATCGCAGCACTCTGGATGCCAATCTTCTGCGGCGCCAATCGAACCAGAAGTGACTGAGGGACCAACCTGAGAATCCGCCACAAAGTCTTGCGCGCGCCACTGACCTTCCGGGCGTCGGGGAGCGTGGCGATCAAGAGCTTAGCGAGAGCCCGAGAATTTTCACGTGCGTTACAGCGGTGTTCCCACGCTGAACGCGAGTCGTACGCGCCGCCACCTTCGTCGAGCACCTTCGTTATGCTCGCGACAAGCTCAGCATCCGAGAAGTCGGCCGCGATCAACTCCCCGGTGCGCTCATGCTCAAAGAGCTCTTTTGTGCCCCCTACGTCGGTGGCAACAATGGGTATGCCAAACGACATTGCCTCCATGACGCTCACTGGCACACCCTCGGACGAGCTCACATTGAGAAACACATCGACACGGTTGTCCCGATAGAAATCGAGAATCTCCTGATTGGGCAACACTCCCCGTAGGTCAAACAGTATGTTGCCGCCCTCGACGCGTTCGGTCCGACGCCGAATGGACTCCGCCAAGGGGCCACCACCAAAATGAACCCATCGCACCGGGCCTATCAAAACCATTTTTGAGAGCGCGTCGACAATTCGATCCACCCTCTTCAAGGGAATGAGAGCGGAGCAACTCACGATTGTGCGCTGCTGATCACTGCGAGGTCGCGGCTGGGCTCGGGGATCATCTGTTCCAAGGCGACTGACAATGAGTTTAGAACCCAAGCCCTCTTCGGGATACCGCGCCTGCAAATTGTTGCGTGCGTCGTCCGATATCGCCAATATCCGATCGACAGACTGAAAGAGTGATCGGCGAAATGGCAGGTACCCGGACACTTCCTCATAGACGTCATATCCATGGACCCTCACGCTGACGGACCGCGCGCGCGGAAGCCAAGGCAGGGCGAATGCGGCGCCCATGGCCCAGAAGCTATACACAGCGGTCTGCACGGACCGATCTCTGATGCTCTGTCTAAGGCTGGCGTTGTGTGCGATTCGCATTCCGAGCCGACAAGCGAATAGAAAGGTTCGCCCGTGTGGCCCAATGGCGCGGGCCCGAAGTTCGCGGACGGCAATTCGAAGGAACCGGAGGAATAGCCTTGGCGTGAGCAACGCAAAGTAAACGTCACGAAGCCTCTCGGAGTGGAGATTTCCTCCGTAGGTGACATTTTCTGGCATCGCCAGCCGGGCGTCGCCTACGCGCGCGGAGAAATTGAAAACGACAATTTCGTCAAATGCGGCCGCAAGCGCATTGATCTCGTGTCGCACAAAATTGGCGTCACCCGAGTCATTTGGATATTCGCTGGTTAATAGGACAAGTCTGCGTTGGAGCGCAGGCTCTGAGTCGCTCGAATCGCGGATGTGCAACACCTCACTCTCGCCTATCGGCTCGCTACCGATGTTTGTGCCAGCACCCGCATCATCGCCCAAGTCGGTATCCGAGGTATCGACGAATAGTTGATTCTCGGTCTAAGACATTGCGAAGTCTCGGAGTAAGCAATGTAGCGTACCGCGTGGCAGAACTTCGTCGTTTCACAGCGCGGACAAGGGATTCTGAGGTTGAGGCAGGATCGAGAAGCTCATCAATAACCATACGGTCCGCGCGAGAAAAGGGAGCCACGAACCCGGGAGAGAGCGCCGTCATCGACAGCATTAACGATCGAAGGAAGTCGAGTTCGCCTCCGGTCGACAATGTTATTTGCCCAGGTCTCGTCACATAGTCCAAGACGTGCGTTCGGAGTAGTTTAACCGCGATTGAACGTTTGGTCGCGGGCGATGCATTCGACAGCCAAGACTGTCGCAAAATGCGTTCGGTCGCGCCCAGCTCCACTCTCGCCGATCGATCCGCGAGAGTGACTCGATCGGTGGCATCGTCACTGACGACATAGCACGGAGATTTTGACGCGTAGTCCACCCGCAGTGCGCTGCTCCAGAGCCGCAATCCAATTTCAAGGTCCTCACCTACAGCAAGATCCTCGGTGAAGCTCAGGCCAAGGTCCCTCAGCACACCGAGGCGAATCAATCCGAGCGGGTTAGTCCGGTAGCTCAATCGATCTTTCACCAGATCAAGTCTTCTGCTCCTCAAAGCTCTGGTCAGGGGATTGGGCATGGGGTTCTCCCCCTGCAATCGGAGCCGCGCAAGCAACACGTCCGGGCGTTCTCGGATGACATGCTCTACCCATGCATCAAGGGCTCCTGGCTCCAAATAGTCGTCAGAGTCCAGTCTGCACAGATACTCTGCTGTCGCAGCCGCAATGCCCGCATTCATCGGCCCGGCAGCGCTTCGTTTCCCATCCACCACAGTAATGAATCGGATACCGGCCGGCAGTCGGCCTCCAAAGTCAGCTTCCGACAGCCCATGCCCGACGACGGTGATCCGCACGCGAGCGGCACACGCCTGTTCCGTCACAGAACGAATGGCTCGTTCAAGCGGTCTTGACGTCGAGTGGATCGGAATTACCACGTCCACGAACGGACAATTCCCATCATTTCTCAAGGTCGCGCGCCATTTCTCTCGGCTCTTGTTACTTCACTAGGCTACTAACACAAAGTGGGCTACGAAGTCAGAAATCCCATCCACCACCGATAGAACCGACGCAATGCACTCAGAGACTGTCCGCCCCCATTTGCTGTACGTTGCGTGGGGATTCCCGCCGTCACGCGGAGGCGGCGTCTACCGTGCGCTAGCAACCGCAAACGCGTTTTCGGAGGCCGGCTGGCGCGTCACAGTGCTTACCGTTGAGCGGGAGACCTTTCTCTTTACGACTGGAATAGACGCCTCTCTGGAAAGTCACATCGATCCATCGGTCCGAGTTGTGAGAATCCCCTATGACGTGGCGTCAATACAGCACGACTTGCGTCGATGGTCGTGGATTCGCGCCCGTTTCACTGAACTGTGGAACGTTGTGAGGGTCGCACGGAACTTGAGCAGCTTTCCGGAGCCAGCATCCGGCGCATGGCGACACACCCTCGAGTCGGTAGCGCTCTCCATTCACGATGATGACCCGGTTGACCTCGTCGTCGGGACAACGAACCCGTTCATCGACTTTGCGCCAGGTCTCGCATTGAAGAAGAAACGTGGTGTTCCCTACGTGATGGATTATCGCGATGCATGGCAGCTGAATGTGTTTACCGGGGCCAGGACAAAAAAACCGTGGAGCAACGTCGCTCGGTGGGAACGTGCCCTCGTTAAGTCAGCTCATGAGATCTGGTTCGTCAACGAACCCATCAAGCAGTGGCACGCCGACCTTTACCCGCACAGCGCAAAACGAATGCGCGTAGTCATGAACGGGTTCGACCGCCGTTTAGCGCACTTCTCGGACCGGGTGCGTGATCGTAGAGACGAGGGCCTCGTCTTTGGGTACATTGGCACAATCTCCCCCGAGGTTCCGATGCGCCAGCTTTTGGCGGGATGGAAACTCGCGAGAGAGGAGTCGCAGCTCATTGCCGAGTCACGACTCCAGATCTTTGGATACTTAGGTCACACTGGTCAACTCGCTTCTGAACTCACTCAGCTTCTTGAATCGCAGGCCCAACACGGCGTCAGCTACGACGGGCCGGTCGAGAAATCAGAGATTGTCGCGACGTACGCGACCTTTGACGCGCTATTGCTGGTCATTGGACCAGGGAACTATGTGACCAGCGGCAAGGTCTTCGAGTACGCAGCGAGCGGCATACCGATAGTTTCTATACACGATCAAAGGAGCGGTGCTAGCCGCGTACTCACTGGCCATCCTGCATGGGTGAGTGCTGCGGACTTAACCGCTCGAGGGGTTGCCGACGCGCTCCTCGTCGGTGCGGCCCTCGCGTTGGAGCAGACCCGCGAGCAGCGTGCCCACGTCCAGGTGTGGGCTGAGCATCTTGCGCGCGAGAACCAGCTCCGGCCGCGGATTGAAGCGCTCGCATCCGTAGTCCACACTCAAAATCCGGCGGGAAGCGCACAAACATGAAACCAGTCGCTAGCGCGATTCTCATCAGTCCCGAGGCTGTTGCTCTCGCGACGCTCGATGCGGCCGCCCAGGCGGCCGGGCTCAGCGGTATCGACCCCAATCAATTCGGTTTAACTTTGGTGACCTGGGATGCCGTCGAGGCTCCCGGAACCGTTGCCAACCTTTCACTTGGACGACCGCAGGGCGCGCTGCACCGCGTCGCCGCCCGGCTCTCGCGACATATGATCACGCGCAATTTGCTGCGATTCACGCCACTCGATCCCAACACCACGTTCTGGCGCGCGTTTCGAGGGAACACCGAAGCAATGCAGTGTGCGAACTCTGCGGACGTCGCTATTGCGGTGGAGCGGGACGCAATCATGACCGTGTGGAAAGTTGCGCGCCGCCGTGGCGATCGGCCAGGGCGCGCAATCCTGGGGCTCCCCGCCGGGCTAGCACACCTCAGGTTGATCCATGATGCACGACTCGACCAGAAGCCTTCGGCTCTCGACAACGCTTCAAGCTAGTCGTTTAGTCCGGCAAGTGATGCCTGTACAGCAAAATCCGGCACGTCCCGGAGCAGTTCCGTAAAGGTGCCACACGCCACGCTTCTGCCGTCGCGCAGGAACAAAATCTGGTCGTTGTCTCTGATCGTCGATAAGCGATGAGCGACCGAAATTATCGTGATTTCGCCTCGAAGCTCCCGAATCGCCGTCACCACGTCCGACTCCGTTTTCGTGTCGAGGGAACTGGTCGCTTCGTCAAGAACCAGTACCAGCGGGTCCGTATACAGGGCGCGAGCGATTCCAAGTCGCTGCCGTTGTCCACCCGATAATGACATTCCTCGTTCACCTATCTGCGAGTAAATCGTTCGATCTCTTCCAGAAATCGTGTCCCACAGTTGAGCGCGCCTGAGCGCCAACTCGACTCGCTCCTCATCCAATTCTTCGGTCCACGCAAGCGCGACATTTTGCGCAACCGTTCCCGTGAAAAGTGCGACGTCCTGCGGGACGTACCCCACGCGGCCGCGCCATTCCGAAAGGACATCTTCCAGATTTTGTTCGTCCAGCAGTATGTCCCCGCTCGACGGAACTAGGAGCCCAAGGATGATGTCGACCAACGTTGATTTTCCTGCTCCAGACGAGCCGACGATACCGAGAGTGCTGCCCATCGGAAGTGAAAGATCGATGCCGTTAATGGCGGGCTCTTGGGCCCCAGGGTAGGTGAATCCAACGTTGCTCAGGAGAAGGTTGCGCGGCGTTCCCATGATCGGCGTGTGCCCGATTCGCTCCGCCCTCGCCAGATAACCCTCGGCCGCGTGAATGTCATCAATCACTGCGTTCACATTGGGAACATTTGATGTCGCCTGAGTGATAACTCCTTGAAAGCCCGTCAAGGATGGGACCAGGCGGAACCCACCGACACCAAACAGGGCGATAGCGGTAATGGCGTTCGCCATCCCGCCCCCGATGAAAGCCACTGCCCCGACGAGCACGAACCCGCCAATGAGCGCCGAGTCGAGGACAAATTTGGGGAACGCGCCAAGGAAGCTTAGGTTTGCGCGTGCTCGCGACGTGTGTATGCGGTTGGCGTGGACCACCGTCGCAACATCGCCGGCCATATTCCTGAGGGTGATCTCCTTGAGAGCGGAGACCATGTCGGTCATCAGCGAAGCGATTCGGAATGAATAGTCTCGATTTACCCGACCGGCTTCGACTGACTTCTTTGATATCCACAGATACAAGAAAGCGGCAATTGCGCCAAGATAGGCAATAGTCACGAGGGCCGTCACCGGCTGTGCAACAAGGATGACGAGAATCACCGAGAGCGACGTCACCAAAAGTTGCGGCAAGCCAATGATCGGGAGCAAGAAGCCTGCAATGACGTTGGCAATCCCGACATCTGCCAGTCGGACCAAGTGCGAGGTATTGCGCTTCAACCGCTCTGTCCACGGTGCCCGGATGTATGCGTCGAACAGCCGATCGCCAATCTCGAGCTCAAATGTGGCGAACCTCCGGGTGGCGAACCACTGCAGCAAGACAGCAAACACTGACTTCGACAACACGAGGCCGGACACTGCGGCGATAACCCACACATAGCCGTCTGGGCCGACGGCTCCGACCAGTGGTATGTGAATATCGTTGTTTTGAAACATCGCCGTAAGAGAAATCGCGAGCAGTGCAAGCGCCGCTATATCTAAGACGGCAAGTGCACTGGAAATCACTACATAAAGCCACAGAAAGCGGCGCGCATTTCCGGGGAGCAGCGGAAGGACTTGACGAAATGCGTTCCCAATGACCTTCACGCGCGCGCTCCCGTTTCACTCAGTTCCAGTGTCAATGTTCGCATACGGTAGAAATCTGCCTGCACCGAGACAAGGTCTCAACGACTAAGCCACTCGCCTGTGCACCGGTACGAGAAATTGACACGTTATGCTCAGCCCACCGGGAAATTCGCTGATCGGATTCAAGCGTGGGAGCTCGTTCCAACATAGCGCTCATCGCGGCGGACACCGCGCTCAGCTCATAGGCAACTGCCTGCCCCAGCGCATGCTTCTTAACAAGGTCTGCTGAAGGCCCTGTCCCGGAAAACAGCACCGGAGTTCCTGTCGCGGCTGCGGCGAAAATTTTGGTCGGAATCGCGAAATCGTAGCCCTGACCGGGCTTCAAGCTGACCAAAGCCACCCGCGCGGAACGGAGCCATTGAGCAGCCAAAGGTGGCTGCAGTGTCGCAAGTATCTCAACTGCACCAATTCCCAGTTCCGCCGCAAGCCGCTCGATCTCGGGGCGGGCACTCCCGCTACCGATAAACACAAGCCTGGCGTCAGGGACACGTTCCAGGACCTGAGGGAGCGCGGCTAAAAAAATTTCTGCGCCCTGCCACTCAGACATCGTCCCCGCATAGACCGCTGTCGGCCGCCTCGACCGCTCAGCGACGCCCGGATGAAAGACTGCCGTATCCACCCCGTTTTTCACAACCTTGATGTCGACATTTGGGGCCAACTCGCGAATACGATCCGCAATCCCGTCACTCACCGCGAGAACTAGGGTCGCCCCGCGAAAAGCGAAGCGCTCGACGGATCTAAGCAATAGCTCGACGATGCGCGGCACACCGGTTGCCGCCGCAGCATCCGACCAGACATCTGCCGCATAGTAAATGTAAGGAATGCGTTTGACCGCGCACACGACTCGAACTACAGTTCCAGTAGTCGGTGGCGGCTCCACGACAACGCCGTCGACGCCTCGCGAGAAAAGGAGCCGAAAGAACAACGGGATATCAAAGCTCAAGTACTGCAAGTAGCCTCGCACCTGCCCTTCACGATTCCGCAGCACCGGCCAGCGACTAACTCTCATTTTGGGATCGGAAGCTGAAGCGCCGCCAAGCGCCCGAGTGGTCAACACGGTAACCGCTGCGCCGTGAGAAGAAAGTGCTGTTGCGAGTGCAGAAAGTCGAAAAGATGCCGCAGCAGGCTCCGGCGTAAAAATCCTGCTGGCAATGACCACTTTCATGCGGAGTGTCCCGGAGGCGTGCTGCAACCCCGCTCGCACAACTGAACTGTCACGTCGAGATCACCCGGCTACCCCATCCCCGACATCAATCCCTCGAACGAAGTCTCGCACTCCGGCTGCGATTCACGAGCGCGCCGTCTCGTCCAGAGCCCGTCGGAAACCAACCTTATATCGTTCTGCGACAATAACGATATGAGTTCTCCAGCCGACGATATCCGCCCAACCGAACGGCGCGATTCCACCGCATGGGTTGTCATCCCGCTCTACAACGAGGCAAGCGTGATCGGTCGCGTCGTCCGAGAGCTCGCTGAACGATTTGAACACATCGTTTGCGTTGATGACGGCAGCATGGACGACTCGGTGGCCGTGGCACGAGCAGCGGGTGCCAGAGTTCTTGAGCATCCCCTAAATCTCGGGCAGGGGGCAGCGTTGCAGACGGGTATTCGCTACGCCCTCGACCAGTCAACGATGAAATACATCGTGACCTTCGACGCTGATGGACAACATCGCATTGAGGACGCGTTAGGGATGCTTGACGCGGCGAGAACGAAGCAGCTCGCGATCGTTTTTGGTTCGCGATTCCTCGACGGCCGAACCAATCCAGGAACCCTCAAGCGTGTGATTCTGAAGGCCGCAGTTTGGGTGACGAATCGCACCACGGGCCTGCGACTCAGCGACGCTCACAACGGGTTGCGCGTTGTTCGAAGGGATGCAGCGTCTGCAATCACCCTGCGCCAAGATCGCATGGCCCACGCGACAGAGATTGTCCTTCAATTGGGCCGAACCCACCTGCCGTGGGAGGAATACGCAACAGAAGTGCTGTACACCGACTATTCCAAATCGAAGGGCCAATCCGTATTGAACTCGGTCAACATCCTCGTTGATCTCATCGTGAATTAGAGCTGAGGCAAACCGTGATTATTCAGATCATTCTCATCGTGGCCATCCTCGGAATTGCATTTTATTTCGTTCGAACGACCCCCTCAGCGCGGCATCTCGCGCTACGCAGGCTCTTGCTCTCGCTCGCACTAGTGTGTGCCATCGTCGTTATCCTCGCGCCTGGGTGGCTCACGGCGATTGCCCATTTCGTCGGAATCGGCCGTGGCACTGATCTCCTTCTCTACGGCCTCGTCGTCGTCTTTCTCATGTATGCAGCAACGGAATACAAACGCACCGTGCAGGCGAATCGATCGATCACCGCAATTGCTCGAGAGCTTGCCTTAACGCGGGCAAAACTCGAGGATGCGCTCAAAACCACGTCAAAAAAAGAGCA
>JBDSZO010000140.1:0-13257 GCA_039925105.1 Terrimesophilobacter sp.
CACACAACGCAGCACAGTTGCTCACCCCATTGCGTGACCTGTTTGCCGCGTTCTTCTTCGTCTTCTTCGGCCTCGCGACCGACCCGGCGGAAATCTGGCCGGTCCTCGTACCAGCCGTCATTTTGGCAGTGCTCACTGTCGGGACCAAAGTCACGAGCGGCTATCTTGCGGCACGAAAAGCTGGAGTCGGTCCTTTGGGCCGCTGGCGTACCGGTTTCTCCCTCGCGCCACGGGGTGAGTTCTCGATCGTGATCGCAGGTCTCGCGGTCGGCGCGGGAATCCAGCCGCAGTTGGCGCCCCTCGCGACAGCATACGTTCTGCTCACCATTTCGGCGGGATCGTTCCTCGCACACGTCCCGGACTATCCGTGGTTCCGGGCGATGTTTGGCCGGGGAGCCGGGTCACGCGCTCAAGTCAGCCAGGATCCGACCAGTGCGCCCAAGCCGTAGGTAACCGCTGCAGCGAGGTATCCGATAGCCAACTGGCGCAGCGCACGCCGCCGCATCGACGCACCAGAAACCAGGCCAGTAGCAGCACCGGTGAGTAACAGCAACACGCCGACCAGCGCCGCAGCGACGACTATCGCGACAAAGCCGCTCGCACCGAACAGGTATGGCAGCACCGGAGCGAGGGCGCCCATAGCGAAGAACAAGAAACTGGACAGTGCGGCTGAGCGCGCAGAACCAACCGCATCGCCCTCGGCCGCATCGCGGCCAGCATGGTCAGACGGATCGTCGAGTTCCTCGCCCCCCTCGATGTCTGCGCCCCTCAGCGCTGCCTCGGCACGGGATTCTGCCTCCGCTGCCGACATCCCGCGCGCCCGGTAGACCAGTGCCAGCTCGTTCGCATTCACATCGAGGTCCGCGACAGAACCACTACGTTTCGCATTCGAGGAGCGGCCGTCAAGCAACTCTCGCTGCGAACTCACCGAAACGTGCTCACCAGCAGCAATCGAGAACGCTCCAGCGAGGAGGCCCGCGAATCCGGTGAACACGATCAACGCATTCGAAACCCCGGTCGCACCGATACCGAGAACGAGCGCAAAGTTGCTCACCAAACCATCGTTGATCCCGAACACTCCGGCCCGGAACGTGCCAGAGATTCGGCTCCTGCCCCGCTGGGCGAGACCCCGGATCACTTCCTCGTGGATGCGTTCATCCGCCGCCATCGACCGGGTCGCGTCACTGTCGTCCGCGTACGGCGATCGCGCCTCCGCGCGCTGCGCGAGCGCTAGCACAAACACCGAGCCGAACCTCCTGGCAAGCCAACCAAGCAGCCTGGTGCGGATGCCGCCACGACGAGCAGCACCAACCTGGTCGCCCAACAACTCGAACCAGTGGTTCTCGTGACGCCCCTCCGCCTCCGCGAGCGCGAGAAGGATCTCCCGCTCCTCACCGGAACGCCGAGCTGCAAGGTCACGATAGGTTGCCGCCTCTGCGCGCTCGTCGGCGAGGTACTGTCGCCAGCGCTTCAGTTCAGCTCGGGACGGCGCCCTCTCACTCGCGACCATGCGTCACACCCCAACTTCCGGTCCACGCTTCGCCCGGCTGCAACCAGATGACACCAAGGCCACTATTGAACGCGTTGGGCGGCGCGGTCATCGGCTCGATGGCAATTGCCAAACCAACGGCTCCCAGATCTGAGCTCGTCGGCCGAGGAAACGTGCGCGGCGTGAACGCCTGCACGTATCCGAAATCGTGACCCTGCCACAGTTCGGTGAACTGACCGTCCGGCGCGGTCAACCGGTGCCTGCTGATCCCGTCGGCATCCGCTGCACTTGAGAAGGCATCGTCGAGGTCGAGGTCGGCTACCATCACGCCGCCGCGCAGGTCGAACCTTGTCCCCTCCACCGGTTCTTCGCCGATCGGGTTGAGGCGTTCATCGGTGAGGAATCGACTTTCGACATCCAGTTGGAGTGTCAGGTGTTCGATGGGCGTATCACCAACCCGAAGGAACGGGTGCGCGCCCACCGCCACCGGGGCTTTCACTGCCCCGACGTTAGTAAATGTGTGACTGACGCGCAGGCCGCCAGGGACCAGTTCGTAACGCACCAGGGTGTCCACCAGAAATGGATAACCGTGTTGTGGGTGCACCGTCGCGGCAAGCGTGATGGCGTGGTCTTCACGCTCCTGGACCCGATAGGGGCGCGACCGGAGAAGCCCGTGGATGGCGTTGTGCGCGGCCACCTCCGTAATGTCCAGCTGCTGCGGTTTGCCGTCCAGCTGCCAGAGGCCGTCCCGGTTCCGGTTCGGCCACGGCGACAGCACAGTCCCGGCGGCAAACGGCGGAGTTGAATCGGCCGGAAAGCGCTCAATCAGCGCAGTCCCGCCAACCTCAAGCGCCCGGATTCCTGCCGCCACCTCCGTTATGATTGCGCTGGAGTGTCGAGAGTTGTCTGACCAGGTGAGGTCGAACTGTTCGCCCGTCGGTGCCCGCATCCCCCCAGCTTAAAGGCGAAAGGTTCCAGACCCGGTGATTGTGAAGACGACCAGCACACTGGCTGACGGTAGGGAACTGATCTATTTCGACGACGCCGACACCACACTCAGTGCAGAGCGCGCCGTGGACAGCCGCATCCTTGACCCACGGCCGGACACCGCGTCGATGCGCCAGGATGTGCTCACCGGCGAGTGGGTTTCGATAGCCTCTGCGCGCCAAAACCGCGTGTTCCTTCCGCCGGAAGACGAGGATCCCCTCGCGCCGGCAAGCGCCTCCAATCCGTCCGAAATTCCCAGCAATTACGACGTTGCGGTTTTTGAGAACCGTTCCCCGTCCTTTGGGCCGGCACTGGCCGATTCGACACGGTACGGCACGACCCCTGACGGCGCACCGGCACCGACCGGCCTCGCCGACCTTGCCGCATTGGGTATCGGACGCCGCCTGTCCTCAATAGGACGCTGTGAGGTGGTGTGTTTCAGCCCGGAAAGTCAGGGCTCCCTGGGCAGCCAGAGTGTTTCGCGGGTTCGAACGGTCATCGAGGCATGGGCGGACCGCACGGCCACCCTGTCTGCGCTGCCCGGAATCCAGCAGGTGTTCCCGTTCGAGAATCGGGGCGAAGCGATCGGCGTAACGCTGCACCACCCGCACGGCCAGATCTACGCCTACCCGTACATCACGCCGCGCACCACACGCCTGATCGAATCGGTCGAAAAGTTTGGCCCAGATCTGTTCGCCCGCATCCTCGACTCCGAGCTGAACTCGGAACGGGTTGTTCTACGCGGTGAACACTGGAGCGCCTACGTTCCCTTCGCCGCACGGTGGCCGATCGAAGTGCACATGCTGCCGCACAGACACGTTGCAGACTTTGCCGACACTTCGGGCGCCGAGCGTGACGAACTCTCCACGCTGTACCGCACCCTGCTGCGCGGAATCGACGCAATCTACGACACACCGACCCCCTACATCGCCGCGTGGCACCAGGCGCCGGTGAACGTTCATCGCGATCGTCTCCGGCTCATGCTGCAGTTGACCTCCCCCCGCCGCGGAGCGTCCAAGTTGAAGTATCTGGCAGGCTCGGAGGCCGCCATGGGGGCCTGGATTGGCGATGTGGCCCCGGAGACTTCGGCCGAGCTGGTGCGGACAGGAATCGCCAGGTCAACATGATCGACCTGAGGGAAAGCGCCACCGAGACGTTCACAGAACTGTTCCAGCACGCCCCCGACGGAATTTGGTCTGCGCCCGGACGGGTCAACCTCATCGGGGAGCACACCGACTACAACGAAGGGTTCGTGCTGCCGTTCGCGATCGACCGACGAACGGTTGCCGCCATGGGGGTGCGCACCGACCGCACGCTGAGGGTTGCCAGCGCATTCGCGGACGAAATGGTCGAGATCGAGTTGGACGGGTTATCGCCGGATGTGCTGAACGGGTGGTCCGCCTACCCGCTCGGTGTGGTCTGGGCCCTCGGACAATTCGGCGCAGACCTTGACTCTCTACCCGGTGTTGACCTCTACATCGATACGGATGTTCCGGTCGGTGCCGGACTGTCCTCCTCCGCCGCAATTGAGTGTTCGGTCGCCATCGCACTGAACGACGTGTGGGCACTCGGGTTGGATCATCGGGTGCTTGCGAGCGTTGGCCAGCGTGCCGAAAATGTTGCGGTAGGGGCGCCCACCGGAATCATGGATCAGACGGCATCCCTGATGGGGAAGAACGGTGCGGCGGTGTTCCTGGACTGCAGAACCCTCGACTACGAGGTCATCGACCTCGGGCTCGATGCCGCGGATTTGGGAATCCTCGTCATGGACACCGCGAAAAGCCATAATCTGGCCGACAGCGGGTACGCTGACCGGCGCGAAAGTTGCGAGCGTGCCGCATCGGTACTCGGGTTGGATTCGCTCCGTGAACTCACCGTGGATGGCCTCCCCAACGCACGTGACCTGCTCGACGATGTCACTTTTAGACGAGCACGCCATGTCGTCACCGAAAATCAGCGGGTGCTGGACACCGTGCGAACCCTTCGAGAACAGGGGCCAGGGCACATCGGAGCTTTGTTGGACGCATCCCATGCCTCCATGCGTGACGACTTCGAAATCTCAACGCCAGAACTTGACCTTGCCGTCGAAACCGCGAACTCCAATGGTGCACTCGGGGCACGTATGACCGGGGGCGGATTCGGTGGCGCTGCCCTGGCGCTGATCCCTGTGGGTGCACTCTCCCGATTACGAGTTGCTATCGATGGTGCGTTTGCCGAACATGGCTACCAGCAACCTGATATTTTCATGGTTACGGCTTCGCATGGGGCTCAGCGCGACCGCTGAACGGCGCACTGAGCCAGTCGGACTCGTTGGGAATGGTCCGCGGCGTGAGAAGTGTCGGAGGGATAGGCATATGGGGGCTCCCCGGGTCAGGTCTGTTGTTGGAGTGCTCAGTATCGTTGGCGCTGCGCTGCTGTTGGCAGGATGCGGGACACCGGTTGTCACACCAAAACCGACCGAGACAGCTCCGCAAACATCCGCAAGCCCCACTGCGCCAGCGGAACAGCCATCCACCGAAGACGTGCTGTTCATCATCACCGCCAACGTTCGCGCCGTCGGCGGCAGGACCGTTGGCATCTCAATGACCGCACACGAGCCGATTCCCAGCACTGACACATCCGCCACCAAACTCAGGGACGACTTCCTCAGTGTGTGTGCAGCAGGAAACGGTTCGCAACCAATCGATGAGGCGTACCTGGCCAATCAGGGCAGCACCCTCATGAAGGTGGACCTGTCGACGAACACGCCGGACCAGAAGTTCGCCGAGCCACTGTTGCTGTTTTTCGGCAGCCCGTATTTCGCCCAAGCGGTGGTCGGTAGCGGCGTGATACCGATGCCGGGCGGCCAAACCTGCTTCTCTGGCTTCGAGTGGACGACATCAGGCTCGATTCACGGCATCGCCGATTTCGAGAATGCCGAAGGCGTACCGGATCTCGGCCAGTGGCGCTACGGCAACTACGGCTTTACCGTCTCCTCCGACTCCGGCGCGACCATCGAAGCGTGCAAGGTAACCATCACCGACATTGGGATGAAAGCAGGGATCGACCAGGTCCCCGGTTGGGATCCGAGCGCGGCAGGGACCGGGGTTGCCTGCGGGATCGGCTACAGCGGCGAGTAGCTTCGCGTCAACGAGCTGATCGTTGATGCGCGCGTTCGGCGATCGTCACAACGTTGCTCAGCAACATCGCCCTGGTCATCGGTCCGACCCCTCCTGGGTTCGGCGAGATCCAGGCGGCAACGTCGGCGACATCGCCCGCAACATCGCCGGCGATCCGGCTCGCACCATCCTCGACGATGCGACTGACGCCGACATCGAGCACGATTGCACCCGGCTTGACGTGGGCCGCGGTGATGATGCCCGCAACGCCTGCCGCGGCAACTATGACATCCGCGCGACGCAGGTGGTCGCCGAGGTCCTTCGTGCCGGTGTGGGTTAGGGTGACTGTTGCGTTGTGTTCTCGACGGGTCAGGAGTGGGCCGATGGAGCGGCCGACGGTCACACCCCGACCGACTATGACGACGTGTTTACCTGACCAGCTGATCCCGTGGCGCACCACCAGCTCGACAATACCGAGCGGGGTGCAGGGAAGCGGCGAGTCGATGGGGCGGCTCGCATTCAGCAGCAGTCTGCCAAGGTTCGTCGGGTGCAGACCGTCGGCGTCCTTGTGTGGGTTGACCCGTTCGAGCACCGCGTTGGTATCAATATGGTCCGGCAACGGCAGCTGCACGATGAAACCGGTGGTGTTCTCATCGGCGTTGAGTTCGTCAATGACCTCTTCAACCTGGTGCTGGGTTGCGTCAGAGGGTAGGTCTCGGCGGATCGAGGCCATTCCGACCTCGGCGCAGTCGCGATGTTTTCCCGCGACGTACCAGCGTGAACCGGGGTCATCCCCAACCAGAACCGTGCCAAGTCCCGGCGTGATGCCGGAGGCGCGCAGTGCGGCCACTCGTTCCCACAGCTCCGTCTTGATGACGGATGCTGTGGCCTTGCCGTCGAGTAATTGCGCCGTCATCCGCGTTGCAAACTGCTGGTTACCACTTTTCAAGGCCCGGGTACAGCGGAAAAGCCGCCGTGAGCTTCTTCACCCGGGCCGAGAGCGCGTCCAGATCTGGGCTCGGCTGCAGCGCCACAGCGATGATGTCCGCAACCTCGGTGAATTCCTCGTCGTCGAAACCCCGGGTGGCCAGCGCGGGCGTGCCGATGCGCAGACCTGAGGTGACCATCGGCGGTCGGGGGTCAAACGGTACGGCGTTGCGATTCACTGTGATCCCGACGGAGTGAAGCACATCCTCGGCCTGCTTGCCGTCGAGTGGCGAATTGCGCAGGTCGGCGAGAACCAGGTGCACGTCGGTACCACCGGTCAGGACGTCGACACCGTTCGCTTTCGCATCGTCTGCGGTCAATCGCTTGGCGAGAATTTGCGATCCGCGCACGGTGCGCTCCTGGCGGTCCTTGAACTCCTCGCTACCTGCCAACAGGAATGCTGTCGCCTTCGCCGCGATGATGTGCATCAACGGTCCACCCTGCTGGCCGGGGAACACGTTCGAGTTCAGCTTCTTTGCCAGCTCCTGGTCGCGGCTGAGGATGAACCCGGACCGGGGACCCGCGAGCGTCTTGTGCACCGTAGAGGAAACGACATCCGCGTACGGGACCGGACTCGGGTGAAGGCCCGCTGCGACGAGTCCGGCGAAGTGGGCCATATCCACCCACAGCTTTGCGCCGACCTCATCGGCGATGGCGCGGAAAGCTGCGAAGTCGAGCTGGCGCGAGTAAGCAGACCAGCCTGCGATGATGACGGTCGGCTTGTGCTCTAGCGCCTTGTCCCGCACAACATCCATGTCGATGCGGAAGGTCTCAGGGTCAACCCCGTAGGCGGCAACGTTGTAGAGCTTGCCGGAAAAGTTCAGCTTCATGCCGTGGGTGAGGTGGCCCCCATGGGCAAGCTCAAGGCCAAGGATGGTGTCACCAGGGTTGGCAATGGCAGAGAGCACCGCAGCGTTTGCTGTGGCACCGGAGTGTGGCTGCACATTGGCAAACTCAGCACCGAACAGCGCCTTGGCGCGGTCGATGGCGAGCTGCTCTGCGACGTCGACGAACTCGCAGCCACCGTAGTAGCGGCGCCCCGGATATCCCTCCGCATACTTGTTGGTCAGCACTGAACCGGCAGATTCGAGGATCGCGCGCGGCACAAAGTTCTCGCTCGCAATCATCTCCAGATAGTCGCGCTGACGCCCAAGCTCCTGCTCAAGGACTGCGGCAATTTCCGGATCAACACTGGAGAGTGGATCGGTGAACGTTGACGGGAGGCGGTTGGACACTGGCGGGCTCCTCACAAGCTAACGGGACGACTACTACGCTATCCGTTTCGACCCAGAGTCAGTGACAACAACCCAGTGTCAGCGCCACTTCTCCACCTATTTGTTAGTACCCTGCGACACGGATCCCTGCAGTTGGCGCTGGAAGATCAGGTACACGATGAACACCGGAATGACGGTGATGACGACCGCAGCAAACAGTGCACCGAAGTCGACCGAGTATCCCGCCTGTGAGGCGAACCGCGCCATGCCCTGGGTCAGAACATACTTCTCCGGATCCGTATTCAACGCGATCGGCAGCAGGAACTGATTCCACAAACCGACGAAGTTCAGGATCGTCACCGTCGCAAGGCCCGGCTTGGCCATCGGCAGCATGACCTGGAAGAAAGTGCGCCACTCACCAGCCCCGTCAATGGCCGCAGCCTCCGAGATCGAACTCGACAGCGTCTTGAAGAACGCAAACAGGAAGAACACGGTGAACGGATACGCGAACGCCGCATAGGTGATGATCAGTCCGAACAGCGTATTGAGGAGCCCAAGGCTCTGCAACACGAAGAACAGGGGCACGATGGCCAGGAAGATGGGGAAGGTCAAGCCGGCAAGCATCGCGTAGTAGAGCACCCTCGAACCCGGGAACTGGAATCGCGCCAGAACGTAGGCGGTCATCGCCCCAAACATCATGGTCAGAACCAGAGCACCAAACACCACGATGATCGTGTTGAAAAAGTAGCTTCCAATGCCGGATGTTGTCCACGCGTTGACGTAGTTGTCGAAACTCCAGCGCGATGGGAGAGAGAACGGTGACGCGAATATCTCATTGTTGGTCTTGAACGATGACAGAACCGTCCAGAGCAGGGGCAGCACGACGATGACCGACCAAATGGTCAGCACGGTGTGCGAAATGCCGCCGACAACTTTGTCGCCCGTGGTGTTCTTGTTCTTTCGGCCGGTGGAGCGCGCTTTCCCGCGGGCATCAATCGTGCCGGTGCCGGAGGTCATGGTTGTCATTCGCTGACCTCATTTCTTCCGCCGGTGAGCCTGTTCACGGTGAACACGATTGCTGCGAACAGCAGGGTAACCAGAGCCAGCACGACACCCATTGCGGACGCGTAACCGAACTGGCCTTTCGTGAAGGCGGTCGTAAACAGTTGTTGCGAAATCACCAGTGTTGAGTTGGCCGGGCCGCCGCCGGATTCGAGCGCGGCCATGTAGACGAACGCATCGAGCGCCAGAATGCCCATGTAAATGTAGGAGGTCTGGATGGTGTCGCGGATGATCGGAATCGTAATGCTGATGGCGGTGCGGAAACGTCCGGCCCCATCGATGCGTGCTGCTTCGTAAATTTCTGCGGGAACGCCTTTGATCGCCGCGATAAACAACACCATGTAGAACCCGATAAGGCCCCAGACGATGACGAACATGACGGCGGGCATGGCCGTAGCTTCCAGCCCAAGCCAGGCGAACGCCTTGAACTGCTCAAGCCCAACGGCGCGCAACAATCCGTTCAGGATGCCGGTGTTCGGGTCGTACACCTGTTGCCAGAGCAGGCCGATGACGATGGCCGGGATCACGTACGGGAAGAATGACACAACGCGGTACAGGCTGGAGTTGCGCAGGCCCCGGATGGCGCCGTGGCTCGGCCCGCCGACAGTGACAAGGGTTGCAAAAATGAGGGCAATGCCCAGGGTGAGAATGGGCAAGACGATGGCGAGTGTGACGCTGTTGCCGACCGATTTCATGAAGATGTCGTCCTGGAACAACTTCACATAGTTGTCAACGCCAATGAAGTTCATGGTTGACGTGAAGCCCGACCAGTCGGTCAACGAAAAGTATGCCGCCTGGATGAACGGCGAGACGACGAAAACGATATAAACGACGACAGGCACGACGAGGAATACGGCCAGGAAACTGATCGTGTCGAAGTTGAGGTCGCGACGACGGAACCGCCGGGCGGCGGTAGCTTTACCGCCGCCCGGTTGTGCCGTTGGTGCGTTGACCGCTGTCAACTGACCGTCACTTTCTTGATGGACGAGTCGTTTGCCACCTTGTCCGTGATGGCCTGAAGACCCGAGGTGAGTTCCTTCACTGACGAGCCGCCCTGGAGGAACGTGTTCCACACGACCAGTCCGTCCGTGTTCATACCGTACAGGTCAACGAAGCCCCAGGAAAAGGTATTCGAACCAGCACCCTCGAGCAATTTGACCTGGGAGACCAACGCGGTGGAACCGAAGCCGTCAGCCGGCACCGTGTCCTTGACGATGGTGGAGGCGAACTTCGTCTTCGCGAAGTTGACCGCTGCCTCCTTCGAGAGCATGGCCCGCAGGAACTCCTTGCCGCCGGCCGGGTTCTTCGACTTGGACGGCACAATGTAACCTTCACCCGAAGTCGAGTGAAGCGCCTCCCACGGCATCTTCGAACCGCTGGTCACCGTTGGTTCTGGTGCACCGGTCATCTGGAAGTCGGCCTTGGTGTCCTTTTTCATCTCGTTCTCAATCCAGCCACCGGACGGGTAAAGAATGAACTTGTCCCCGCTCGACCACTGGGCCTGTGCCGCAGTGAACTGTGTTCCGGCACCACCGGGCTGCATGTAGCCAGCGTCGATGATGGCCTTGAGACCATTGAAGACGCCCTGAACAGCATCCATCGACCAGCAGTCCGGCTTGAGGTTTTCCAGGGCAAGACGCACATCGTCTCCACCCTCCTTGATCGCGGAGGCGATCGCCATGGTCTGGTAGTAGGTCGCTGCCTCTTTGCCCCAGCCCATCAGGTACTTTCCGTCAGCCTTCGCCTTCGCGCCGAGGTCGAGCATCTCGGAGTAGGTCTTCGGAACGTCCCAACCCTTCTCTTTGAAGAGGGATGCCGAGTACCACATTGCGTACACGGTCAGCACGTAGTTCAGCTGAACGAACTTTCCATCGAAGGTGCCCGGTTCAACAACACCGGCATACAGGGTGTCTTTGATCGGCGTTCCTTCGTAGTTGTTCGCGTTGATGACATCGTTGAGGTCTTCAAGCTGGTCCCTGATGGTGTTGATACCAATCAGGTTGGCGCCGCTGTTGTCGATAACGTCCGGCGGGTTGCCGGCGACAAACCGTGGCTGCAGGGTCTGCGCAATGTTGGTCTGCGCGGAGACCTTGACGGTCGTACCGCTCTGCTCCTTCTCGACCGCTTTGCCCGCAAACTCTGCGTAGTCGATGCCGTAGCCGCCATTGAAGATGACCGCGTCAACGGTCGACGTTGCTGCAAGCCCGAAGGGGTTCTTTGCTGTCTTCTCGCCGCCGGCAACCGGTCCGGAGGAGCCTCCGGTTGCGCACGACGCGAGGGACACTCCAAGCGGAATTGCCAATCCCGTGGCTACCGCGCCGCGAAGGAAATCGCGCCGCTGCAGTGGCTTTTCCTTGATAGTCATGTTGTGCTGCCTTCCATTCTTGGGTTGGGTGGATGTTACGCGCTTCGCCTGATCTTGTCTCTGTACAGTTCTTCCAGCGCGCGGTTGTGGTCATCGCCGCCGGGAATATTCGCCGATATGTAGAGCGGCGGTGTTTTCCCCGTGCTGGAGATGGCCCGTGCTGTCCCGATCGTCAACAGCTGCGCAATGAACGCCGCCGTGATGGAGGAGACCGCCCCGACGGGGACGCCGCCGGGGAGTTCGAGGGTGGCGTCGCCGAACGGTGCCCGGTTGTCGATGACGACGTCAGCGATGTCGGACAGGCGCTTACCACTGGGGTGCTTCGGTTCGACCCGCATCGTGTGCTCGAGACTGGTCACAGCAATCACCTTGTGACCCCTCGACTTGGCGACGAGGGCGAGGCCGACGATGGAGCCGTTCACTCCGGAGTTGGACGCGATCATGAACAGGTCACCAGGATTGATGGTGGAGATCTCGAACAGTTCGTCGACAACCGCAGGGTCACGCTCAAGAGATGACCCGGTGAGGATGTCGACACTCTGGCTTCCGCGCAACACAATGTCGCGCAGGGAGATTTTGTTTGTCGGAATCAGACCACCAGCCCGCCCTGCGATCTCCATGGCGAAGGCCTCAGAGTGCCCGGTGCCGAACGCCTGGATGACGCCACCACCCTCGATCGTTTCGACCATCAGGTCAATTGCGGCATCGAAAACACCGCCCTGAGAATCGGCGGCAAGCGCATCGAGGCGTGTCGAGACCTCGCCGAGGTAACCGCGAGTGAAGTCTGGGAAAGACATTGGGTTGGTCATTCGATGATGGATGCTCTCTCTGTGGTCATTTCGGTGCGATTTTGGCGGTCAGTAGCTCTGCGTCGTGCAGTCACTCGCCGGAACGGTCTCCGGTGCGACGCAACGGCTGCTGCCGACCCCGCAAGGTTCTCTGTCGTGCGGTCGAAGTTCTCTTGCGCAACCAGCAGGTAGAGCAGGTCAAGCACCAGAAGCTGTCCGTGTTTGGCAGAAAGGTCGTCGGGTTGCAGAAACTGTTCATACGCCGAAGTGACGATCTTGAGGTCGGCGGCGGACGCCATCTCGGACACCGGATTGTTGCTTATCGCGACGGTCAGGGCGCCCGCGCGGCCCGCTTGCCCGAGCATCTGAATGGTCTCTTCCGTTCGCCCGGTATTGGAAATCCCGATCGCGACGCAGTCCGGTCCTTGTATCGCCGCGCTCGTGAGCCCGGCATGCACTTCCGCCCAGGCGTGCGTGTTGACACCTATCCGGTACAGCCGAGCCTGCATCTCCTCAGCCAGGATTGCGCTGCCTCCGACCCCGTAAATGTCAACGTGGCGCGCGTTCGCGATCCGCTGGGAGATGATCTTCATGGCGGCGAGATCCATGGTCGACGCGGTTTCCTGGAGGGACCGGACGTGCGCGTTCACGAGCGTGCTGAGCACGTCGTGCGCTGTGTCGTCTGGCCCGAACGCGCGACCGATGTCCGTCGTCCAGGACTCTCTCGAGGAACGCCTGCCGAGGTCGGTGGCGATGCTCATGCGGAACGGAACATAACCGGAGTACCCGATCAGTGCACAAAACCTGGTGACTGTTGCCGCAGAGGTGCCTGCGCGTTCCGCGAGCTCCCCGATGGAGGCGGTCAGCGGAGCGTCAGGATGCTCAAGGAGCAGGTGGGCGATCCGGCTCATGGTTTCAGACATTTCCGGCAGCATGACCCGAATGCGATTGACAACATCAATCGCGGGACCCGCATGCACTGCTGGCGACGATGCCGTCATGGGAATCCGTTTCTTGAAACTCGGAGAAACTGTAAGAATTATTCTTACGCGAGTTTGGTTTCAAGTCAAGACCCATTTGCAGAATCAGAAAGCGCGCGCCCGCACGTCAGCCGTGCGGCACCCAATCATTGGCCACGGCCCGTAGTACTGTGTGCGACAGGCAACCGCGGTCACGAAAAGGAATCGATGCAGAGGATCCTCGCCATAGACGCGGGAGGCACCAGCACCCGTGCGCTCGTCGTCGAGCCATCAGGTGCCTGCCTTGG
>JBDSZO010000141.1:0-10478 GCA_039925105.1 Terrimesophilobacter sp.
CGAACTGTCAGCCGCTCTTGATGTGGCCGCTTATCGGATTGTCGGCGAGGCGGTGACCAATGCGGTGCGCCACGCCGATGCATCGCAAGTCGTCGTAAGCCTCACCGTCACCGGGACAATCCTCGACGTCGTGGTGACGGACGACGTATCCGGTTTGCCTGCGGAACCGGTGCCCGGGCTAGGCCTCGGCTCCATGCAACTGCGCGCAGAGGAACTCGGGGGCGAGCTGACCGTGTCTGCGACTTCGGCCGGGGTGGCGGTGGTTGCTCGAATCCCTGTCGCAGTGCTGGAATCGACGCCGCTGGTTGGCGGGCCGTCACCGGCGGGTCTCGCGTGAGCGTGCGAGTGATGGTCGTCGACGATCATCCTCTCTATCGCGAGGGGCTGGTAACGGTGATGACCACCATGGCGGACACTCAGGTGGTGGGTGAGGCTGCGGATGGTGCTGAGGCGGTGCGGCTTGCCGCGGAACTTCGTCCGGATGTCGTCATCATGGACCTGAACCTGCCCGTGCTGAGTGGAGTGGAGGCAACGAGGCAGATCATCCAGGCATCACCCGCCGTGGCCGTGATCGTCCTCACGATGCTTGAGGGGGACGATTCAATCTTCGCCGCCTTGCGTGCGGGTGCGCGCGGGTACCTCTTGAAGGGTGCCGAGCGGTCCGAAATCAAGCGCTCAGTGAATGCCGCCTCCCGCGGAGAAGTCGTGTTCTCTTCTGCAGTCGCCGACCGCGTGCTGTCATTCTTCGTTGGCGGTGGGGGCCGTGGGGTCGGGCCGTTCTCAGCGCTCACCGCGCGAGAGTATGAAGTATTGGACCTCGTCGCCCGCGGACTTACGAACGCAGAGGTCGCCCGTCGCCTGTTCGTCAGCGACAAGACCGTGCGCAACCACGTGTCGAACGTCTTCTCCAAGCTTCATGTTGCCGGCCGGGCGGAGGCTGTCGCGAGGGCTCGCGATGCCGGGATGGGCGTGGGCTAACCCTCCTGCGCTGGTAGCCCGCATTGCCAGGTTTCGCCCGGGTGGTGATCGGCCACAGTTCGACTTTCTCGGCCGGGGTGGCGGTGTGCGCACGCACCTGAGCGTCGTGTCCCGGATGGGCGTCGACGTCGGGGTCGGCGACCAGGTTCAGGTAACACTGCGGCTGCCGGTCCTCAACCCCTTTGGACGCGACCAGAACGATGCGGTCGCCGTGTGGGGCAATTGGATTCCTATGCCACCGCGACTGCCCAAGGAGTTGCCCCGCGCCGATGCCCATGACCTCCGACGAGCTACTCTAGCGGCTCAGCCAGCCACGCACTCTGGGCGATTCCCCAATGCCGAGTTTCCGTTTGGGGCCGTCGTGGGCTTGGCGCGCGTCGCAGACTGTGCAGTGCAGCTACGGGTTTCCGAGTACGAGAAGGTCACGGTGCTGCCGTACATGGAAGCGCTGTGCACCGATTACCAGTTGAGGCTGGCCGAGGCCGTCTTCACCGCAAGTCAGTCGGTGTGGGAGGTCGAAGAATAGGACTATCGAAATTCCGGCTACCCAAGCTAGGCGAGAAAAGCTCAGGCTAAAACTAGCGAAAATCGTCGGTGAATCGTCGGTGGAGGTCCGCCACCAACCGCAAGTGCCAGTGACTACCGCAAGTGAATCGCTGGCAGAACCCTAGTATTCTTACGGTTTGTTGCCGCTGGGACTGAATTCACCACGTTTACACCGTGGATGTCATCGGTTTGATCCCGGTAGAGCCCACCTCAATAGTCTTGTCGACTGTGCGCCTGTAAGCCTCTACGCCGGTGGCCGCTCCGGCACGGCACGCCCTCGACTGCCCCGCGGACCCGTATCATTTGGCCATGGCGGAAAGCGACCAGCCCGAGCCCGAGGTCGGAACCACCGACGATGACCTTGCCACCGCGCTCGCGGCGGATATGGAGAACGCGCTTTTGCACACCGGAACCCTGAGGACGGTCGGTGGGACGCCACTGCGGCCGTCGCACGAATCACTCCCCATCGACATACGGGTTAATGACCTCACCCATGCCGCCAGTGATCCAACAGAGTCGATCGAGGCTCGCATCGAATTTTTAGATGCTCTCGGCGACAGCACGAATACCCCGCTGGCAGCTCCGTTGCCGTCACTACCACCGCCCATGGCACCAATTTCCGACAATCGGATCGCCCCGTTTCGCTCGCCTGAAATGCTTGACGACAAACTACGGATGGCGCCGGCCCCACTCTCGTCGCCCATCTTGGACGTGCCACCGCCGACCAAAGACCCGATGCCCGGCAGCGTCGAGCCGGACAACGTCGTGCTGGACACCATCGTCCCGGAGCTGATTGAGCCGATGCCGCTGGCGCCGGTCAACATTGGGTCATTCGCCATCACTGTCGATCCGCCCAGGGAGTTCCACGAACCGGACGACCTCGATGACTTTGACGACATCGGGGACACCGATCGAGCTGTCAGCCTAGAGAACGATCCGTTTCCGGTGTCTGCGAACGGCGTGATCGGCGCACCTTCAGAGCTGAGCGTTCCGAGCGGGCCCATAAATAGCCCTCGGGTTACAACCGATGTGTACGCCATCCCCTTCGAGCCGATAGATGCCAGACCGGCGTTCGACATTGAGGAGTCGGGTCTAGAGCCGACCGACACCGACCAGCGGGTCGGCCGCGCTGCTCGATTGTTCTGGTTGTGGTTCGCCGCCAACTCATCCGTGATCAGTGTGGCGTTCGGTGGCGTGCTGTTGTCGCTGGGAATGAGCCTGCGGCAGGCGATCGTGGCAACCCTTATCGGAGTGGCCCTCTCTTTTCTTCCACTCGGCCTTGGCACGCTGGCCGGCAAGTGGTCCGGTCAGCCCACCATGATGGTATCCCGGGCCAGCTTCGGACACCTCGGCAACATTCTGCCGGCAGCTATTGCCCTGGTGACGCGCATCTTCTGGGGTGCTTTGTTGCTCTGGTTCCTTGCCGCAGGCTCCGCGCGCATCCTTGCCAGGGCGGGACTCGGCGGGTCGTTTGGTGAACGGCAGTTGACGATTGTCGGACTCGCGGTGGGTTTTGGTCTCGCGCTGACGATCGCCTTCGTCGGGTATCGATTGATTGCTGTGGCCACGATGGTGGTCAGTGTGGTGTCCGGCCTGCTTCTGGTCGGTCTCATCGCCATCACCTGGCCTGCCGTCAATCTCTCTCAAGCCCTGACAATCGGGGACGGCCCGTGGATTTTGGTGCTCACTGGTGCGGTCCTCGTATTCAGTTTCGTCGGGCTGGTGTGGGCAGTGAGCAGCGCAGATCTCGCCCGATACCAGCGCCCAGAAAGCTCCGGTGGCTCGTCAATGCTGTGGGCGACGTTCGGTGCGGCGGTACCAGCATTTTTCCTTATCGCCTACGGTGCGCTGCTTGCGGCCTCCAACCCGGATGTCGCAACCGGACTTCGTGAGCGCCCGCTCGACACCCTCGCGATCCTCATCCCCACCTGGTATCCGGTTCCGCTACTCACTGCGCTCGCCCTGAGCCTGCTCTCCGGTGTCGCCATCAGCCTCTATTCCGGCGGTTTCGCTGTGCAGGCCCTTGGTGTCCCGATCGGACGTCCCAGTGCCGTGATTGTCGCCTCGGTGGGGTTGGCCGCAACGGCAGTGCTTCTGGCGCTCACCTTTGACAGCTTCACCCCTCTCCTGCGCGATGTCGCAACAACCTTGGCCGTGCCGATCGCCGCGTGGGCCGGAATATTTGCTGCCGAGATGATGCTTCGAGCCAGGCGGTTTGACTCCGTGTCACTCCTGCAACGCGGCCGAAACTATGCCGACTTCCGGTGGGTGAATGTTGGGGTGCTCCTTGGAGCTTCGGCGATCGGTTTCGGTCTGACGACCGCCTCGGTGACCTGGTTGGCGTGGCAGGGGTACCTGTTCCCACTGCTGAACGTTCGAACGGACGGTGACCTTGCGGGAACCGATTTGGGTGTGCTTGTTGCCCTTGGCGTCGGTATTTTCATGCCGCTGGTTGCTGGTCTTCCCGCGATTCGTCGCCAGGAACTGCCGTCCCCAACCGCCAACTAGACTTTCCCCATGGCCGACACCGTTGCATCAGTGATCGCCGCAGCAGAACAGTTGTGGCCGGTCGACGGGGCCGAGGAGTGGGACGCCATCGGCCTTCTTGCGGGGGACAAGCGCGCCCCCGTCTCACACATTCATCTGGCAGTGGATGCGGTCCCTGCTACAGCGCAGGAAGCAACCGACCTTGGTGCTGACGTGCTTCTCGTGCACCACCCACTGCTGCTTCGTGGCGTCACGAGTGTTGCCGAGGACCAGTTCAAGGGCGCGGTGGTCTCCCATCTGATTCGTGCCGGATGTGCACTGTACGCCGCGCACACCAATGCGGACACAGTCGAAACCGGAACCTCGGCGGTACTTGCGGAACGTCTCGGGATCGTCGATGTAGTGCCCATCGCGCCCGGCATCAGGGACGGGACCGGTATCGGCCGGGCTGGCCGTCTCACGAGTCCGACGACACTCGGTCGTCTTGCCCAGTTCCTCGCCGAACTCCTGCCGCCGACAGCTTCCGGGGTCAGGGTCGCCGGTGATTACGATCGGCCTGTCGAATACGTGTCCGTGTGCGCTGGCGCCGGCGACAGCTATCTTGGTGAGCCTGCGGTGCTCGCATCCGATGTGTACATCACCTCAGACTTGCGGCACCACCCAGCATCCGCGTTCCGGGAAAATTCGCGACTGCACGGCGGGCCAGCGCTTATCGACCTGTCACACTGGGCGAGCGAATGGCTGTGGCTCGACACTGCGGCTGATCAGCTTCGCCGTGCACGCCCGGGTGTTACGGTGACGGTCAGCGAACTGCGCACCGATCCGTGGGATTTTGCCATCGTGCAGTGAAGCCAACCATGAGCTTTGGAGAGAATCAAACGTATGCCGTTGAAAGCCAGTCCTGACGATCAGGCGTTCCTTCTTGACCTGCAGGCTATAGATACCAAGCTCGCACAACTCACGCACAAGGCCAACTCGCTGCCCCAGTTGGAGCGGTTGAGCGCGTTAGCGGTCGATGTTGAAGCGACACGACTGCGCGTGGTCAACGACCGCGGGGTGCTGGAGGATGCGGGCCGTGAGCTCAAGCGCGTCGAGTCGGACGTTGAGGTGGTGGAAGCGCGGATAAAACGTGACACCGATCGAATCGAAGCCAGCTCATCGGTGAAGGATGTTGCCGGACTTGAGGCTGAACTGAACTCGCTGCGAAAGCGCCAGTCGGATTTGGAAGACATTGAGTTTGCGGTGATGGAACGAATCGAAGGGCTCGAGGCCGCAGCAGCTGAAACTACGGCGCGCTACGACGGACTCCTCGCCGAGGTGAACACGCTCGAAGCGGAGCGGGATGCGGAACTGGCCACCATCGATGCTGAGAAGGGTCACACGAGCGCCAATCGGCAGAACGTGGTTGCCAAGCTTCCCGCGGACCTCGTCGAGCTGTACGAACGTCAGCGGGGCCGTTATGGTGCCGGAGCATCGATGCTTCGTGGGGGTGTCTCCAGCGCGAGTGGCGTGAAACTCAACGAGAGCGACATGGCGGAGATCCGCGCGGCCGCACCGGACGATGTTGTGCTCTGCCCCGACAGCAATGCGATCCTTGTCCGCACGAGCGAGTCTGGCCTGTAATGGCGAGGTTACTCGTCATTGAGGCGGACGGCGGTTCCCGCGGAAATCCGGGTCAGGCCGGGAGCGGATCCGTCGTCATTGATGCGGAGAGTGGCGACGTGATTGCGGAGGTAGGGCGTTACCTTGGCATCGCCTCAAACAACGTTGCAGAGTACAACGCACTGATCGAAGGCGTGCGCCGCGCCCTGGCGATTGATCCGGATGCAGAACTCCACGTGAAAATGGACTCTAAACTGGTCGTCGAGCAGATGTCGGGGCGGTGGAAGATCAAGCATCCAGACATGGCTGAGCTTGCCGCGGTCGCTCGCGCGTTGCTTATCGGAACCCCGGTCCATTTCGAGTGGATTCCGCGGGAGAAAAACGGACGAGCTGACGCCGCAGCGAACCGTGCCATGGATTTACGCGCCGATTTCGACTAGGCGGATGCGGCGAGGGCAACACCGCTCGCCAGGTGCGTTCGAATCGCCGGGGTCATCAGGATGGTGTCGTCCTGATCGATCGCTATCACATCGACCGGCCATCTTTCGGTGACGAGCCGCAGAGTTTCCGGACCACCAGCCACGATGGCCGTGGCCAGAACGTCCGCTGTCACGATGTCGTCAGCGAACACACTGACCTGGCTGAACTCGTCGTCTGACATGGACAGGAACTTCCAAATGTGATCGCCACGCTCGGCAGATCCCGATGTGGCAACAGCCCGATGAGGCGACAGGAGCTACACCGAACACAACAGCCGGGAACGGTCGTTGGGGTCCACGATCCCAATGGTGCTGGGAAGCGAGTCCTGACCATAAAGAAGATCGCCGCCAGCATTGATGCTCCAGTTAGAGACGCCAACGGACTCGAACACTGCGCCGGCGCGGCGAATAGCTAACGCTTTGACAATGCCATTCAGGTCGATCACACCATCCGGTCGATGCGGTGTGAACGTTCCCTCGGTTTGGGTACGCCAACCCAATGCTTCCTCATACACCGAACGGAGTTGCTCACTAGCGTGTGTCATGTTCAACTCGCCTCTGGCGATCCTGGACAACTCAGATTCTGGCCGGTACAGGCTGAATCGTTCCTCCAATTCGGCGAAGGCATCCTCGATGGTCAACCCGCCCAGAATCGGAGCGAGTGCCGGAGCCCATTCCGCGGAAACGACGGTGCCCATTGAGCTGAAGACGTCGCGCATCCGCGCTACTTCGCTAACTGGTCAAGCGCTGACTGGAGCGAACCAAGGTATGCCTCGCTCGTGTAGGTTGCCCCGCTCACACCGGAAACGTGCGCGGACTGCGACTGAAGCACTTCGCCGTGCAGGATCGGTACAGCGTAGTTGTCGATTTGAACAGACTGGTCGCCCACATCGGTGAGCCGTATCGGAACCACATTGGAAATCGATCCCGAAGCGACGATTACCTTGACCTGCACCACGCCAAACGGCGTGTTCACACTCTGACCGGTCCCCGTGCCGTCGCGGAATTTGGATGTTGTCGCCGCGTTCGGGGCAGGAGATTTCGGTGTCGACGTTGTCGGGGCGATTGGATCGTCCGACGTATTCGACTGGTCGGCGATTTTTCCAGCTGACGCCGCTTGTGGAGTGTGTGGAGCAAAGGCGGCCACAGAGAATTGCCATCCGACCAGTACTGCCGCAAGCGAGGCGAATGCCGCGGTCATCGCGCTTCGAGTTTTCACCATTCAAACCTTTCTGTGTGAATCTGATGTGCGGCGAGCCCGCTGGCTGCGGCCTCTTCGACAACCGAGTCGATCCACTTCGCCGGTCCGCAGACATAGAGGTCAGACGTTGCAAGCTGAGGAAAGGCACTTGTCAGGGTCACTCCCCGCCGTGCATCCGAGTCTGAAATCCAACGCGGTCCCCGGCTCGACCGGGGTCCGACCATGGTGTAGACGGTTGCGCCTTTCTGCGCTGCGATTTCTTTTGTTTCGTCCCACAGTGCCGTGTCGTGCTTTGTCGACGCTCGAAGGATCACTGTGGCTTCGCCCGGCCGGATATCCGCTTGCTGGAGCATGGCGCGGACCGGAGTCACCCCGATGCCAGCGGCGACGATGGCCAGGTTAGGCGCCGTGCGTCCCCGTTGGGTGAAGATTCCATACGGGCCTTCGATCGAGACGCGTGTACCTCGGGGCAGGGTAGCGATATTCCGGCTTCCTTCCCCGACGCTGCGCACCGTAATCCGCGCAGAATCACTGGTGGGGTGGGCGGAGAGCGAGATCGGATGCGCATGCCACCAGGTGCGTGCGCTCCAGAAGCGCCAGACGAAATACTGACCGCCCGAGGCCTCGAGCGCATCAAGGTTGTGGCCTCGCAGGTAGATCGAGGCGACGCCGGGGCCGTGTGTTTCGACGCGATCCACGACGATGCGATGCCGAAGACTTGCAACAATAGGCTCGATGAAGCGATAGACCAGTACCGCACCAAACGCCAGGATGTAGAGCGATATCCAATACGCTCGCGCGAACGTGCCTTCGGCAAGGATGTTGCCGAGGCTCAGCTGGTGTGGAACGGCGACCAACACGGCCACGTAGCTCAGCAGGTGGATGAGATGCCAGCCTTCGTAGCTGAACCGTTTACGCATGGAAACGACCGAGGTGACGACGACAGCGATAATGCCGCCCAAACCGGCGAACGCCAGGGGCATGTCGGGAATGGACCACATCCAGCCGATCTCAGCAATCGGGTTGATTCCCTGGCTGGCGCCGTAGCCCACCAGCAGCAGGGCGGCGTGCGCCAGGAGCAGGTAGAGCGCAGGTTTCCCCATCGAGCGATGGACTGCGATGGCTCGATCGTGCCCGACCGCCCGGTCGACGACAGGGATTCTGGCAGCCAGCACCAGCATGATCAGAATGAGGTCAGTGCCAATTAGCCCGACAAAGATGCCCAGATTGGTGATCACGGTCCCGATGGTTGGCGGCTCACTCATTGTGGCGGCGGGGAGTGTGAGCGCAGCGGCAATGATCGCCGATGCCCACATCAAAGCGACAAGCGTGTTCGACAGGCGTGCTCGTGCCCGCCACTGCCTGCGGTAGTCGATGCGGCGCTCGCCGAAACGCGTCGGACGCGTGCGAGGTGTCTGCTCGTACGTGAGCGGGATCTGCATACACTTCTCGCTTCCGGTTCACGCCACCGCATTTCGGTGCCAGGAACAGAATCGGTGCAGACACTATGGTTTGGCTGGAAATGGTTACCGTTCAAGGTGAGAGTGTTCTCAGGTACCGCATATCGCGAGCCTCGGTGCGCGCATCGATAGACTGTCCAGCGAATGGGTCGGCCAGACGGTCGCGTCGTGCAGCAGTGCATGCCGAGGAACGTCCGGGCTCCACAGGGCAGGATGGTGGGTAACACCCACCCGGAGCAATCCGCGAGAAAGTGCAACAGAAAGCAGACCGCCACGGCCGCAAGGCTGGGGTAAGGGTGAAACGGTGGTGTAAGAGACCACCAGCGGCTCCGGTGACGGAGTCGGCTAGGTAAACCCCACCAGGAGCAAGCTCAGACAGTGTGCGTTCGAGGGCGGCCCGCCCGAGTACACGGGTAGAGCGCTGGAGGCCACTGGCAACAGTGGTCGGAGATGGATGACCGTCAGCGTGACCCGGGCAACCGGCCACGCGACAGAACCCGGCTTATGACTGACTCGTCCGCCCCACAAGCCCACCACACGGCATACCGTGAAGAGATGCGCATCACGCACCTCGGACATGCCTGCCTCCTCGTCGAGACCGGCGGCGAACGCATCCTCATCGATCCCGGCACCTTCACGCCCGGGTTCGAGGACCTGCGAGACCTCTCGGCGGTCGTCATCACGCACCAGCACGCGGACCATGTCGACCCGGACCGGCTCCCGGCCCTCCTGCGCGCCAACTCCTCGGCTCCGGTGTTCTGCGACCCGGGCAGCCTCGAGCTGCTCTCCGGCATCGGCGTGGACGCCCAGCCCCATGAGGGCACAGCGACGATCGGCGCCGTCACCATCACGCCGGTGGGCGAGCTCCACGCTCTGATCCACGACGACATCCCACGCATTCCCAACGTCGGTGTCGTCCTGCGTGCCGACGGCGAGCCCGGCCTCTTCCACCCCGGCGACAGCCTCGACGGCGAGCCGGGTGACGTGGAGGTCGTGGCATTCCCCCTCAACGCTCCCTGGCAGCGCAGCCGGGACATGGCCGGCTTCCTGCGTCGGCTCAATCCGGCGTCCGCGGTGCCGATCCATGACGGGCTGCTCAACACGACCGGGCGAGCGCTCTACCTCGGGCAGGCGGACAGGCTCGGGGGAGCGGACACCGAGATCCGCGACCTCGCCGGCCGGGGTGCGGTCGAGTTCTCCCGCTGAGTGGTTCGGGCTCCGCCCGAGCGGCAACTCGCCCGGGTCGTGGACCCGGTTTGGAAATGTAGGTAAGCCTCACCTACTCTCGAGCGCGTGCCCAAGGTCTCCGCGAAGAAGGAGTGCTGCAAGGACAAGCCGCGCTGCAAAGCGTGTCCGGTTGTGCTCATGCGCCTGTCCAAGATGGGCTACGCGGAGCAGCTGACGACGGGCAAGAAGGCGAAGTACGACCTCGAGAAGAACATCCCCAAGAAGGCCATGGTCGTCGCGCGCCAGCGCTGAGACCACACGCCACTCTCGACTTCGTGCCCGCACGGACGGCGAGCGCCAGCGAGTTGTCCGTGCGGGGCACGAAGTCGGGGTGTCAGTGGGAGTCGTGGTACTCCTGCGCCAGGTGGGCGGCACCGATGATGCCCGCCTTGTTCTCGAGCACGGCCGGCACGATCTTGGTGCGCAGCTTGAGCAGCGGCAGGAACTGCTCGTGGTCCTTGGAGACGCCGCCGCCGACGACGAAGAGGTCGGGCCACA
>JBDSZO010000142.1:0-2928 GCA_039925105.1 Terrimesophilobacter sp.
CGTCGAAGACACGCTTGAGCACGTGCTTGCCGCCCTCGAATTGAGGGATCTCCACGTGGATGAGCGGAAGCCCGTCTACCGGACGAAGGTGAATTCGGGGGCCAGCGATGTTCGCCAGACTGGTTGCCAGGACCAGTTCGGCATGGGTTCCTTCGAGCTTCCAGGCAAGGTCGCGGATAAAGTCGTGGCCGCCTTTTGGGTGCCCGGCTACGACAACGGCGTCGGCGCCAAGTGCGTCGGCGAAATCTGCTGCCCGGTCCAGGTTGAAACTGCGCGAGAGCCCCTTGAGCGGACCGGAGTGGATCTGCTTTGCGGTGCCATCGATGACAGCGCCGACGACAGTAAACGCGGCTCCAGGAGCATGGTCAATCTGGCGCACCACTCCCTCAACATCCGTTCGGTTGCCGACAACGACTACCTGCGACAGGTAGTGGCCCTCGGCTCGCTGCCCGGTGAGCCACCGTCGCCACAACCAGCGACTGACGAGAAGGGAGGCGACACCAACCGGATAGGCGACAATGATGAACCAGCGTGCCGATTCGACGCCAAGCACCAGCGCGATGATGGCGAACACCCCGGCCGTCATGTTGCTGGCGGCGGCGACCCGCTTATACTCCATAGCGCCAAGGCCAAGCGTCCGCGGTCCGCGGGTGCGAAAACTGCTCAGCGCAATGCCCCACAGGATGGCAGCCAGAGCGGCGAGCCCTAGCTGGAAGGCGAACCCCCGCGAATTCCCGGAGGCGATGGCGCCGGGGCGCCCGAAAAATGCGATCAAGGTGCAGACCGCAACGACGGCGGTATCGGTGAGCCGGAGCCTCCACTGGTAGTGCTTGACCCAGACGGGGCCACTCTTTGCTTCAGCCTCAACGTTGAGACGAGAATCTTCCCAGCCAGAAGGGACAAGATGCAAAGGTCTTGCGGAGGGGGGAGTGCCGCGCGCGGTCAAGCGCAGATCAGGTGCACCAGCACCAAATGGGTGGGGAACGAAAACTTCGCTCATCGGGAATCCTGTGGGTACGGGTGGCGACAGGAACACAATATGGCCGCGAATGCATGAGTAACTCGAATGTGTAGCAACCCGGTGTAGTCGGATCACAATTGCGAAAGTTTGGTGACTTTCGCGGACCCCCAGAAGGGGCGACAGTCACAAATCGTTATCAGATGAAAAACCATACCCCCAAAGCGGGGGGTTGTCGAGAGTTCGTCGCAGAAAAGTTCCAAACATATGCTATAAGAGCGAATCCGCGCTTCCCGCGAAGTGCGGTTCGATGTCGGTGCTGGCTCGTCCTTTGCGCTGGGGAGTTTGATGGTCGTGATGATGTCACGGATCGCCGTCAACGTAGGATTCGACATGATGCTGGCCTTGCACGCTGGCCATCAAACATCACGAAAGTGGAGCACGATTCTCACGCCCCAGCGAATCGACCAGCAAGAACGCCAATTAAAGGGAAAACAATTAGCTCTTGCCCTGCGCGGCGACAGCCGCAGCACCGGCCGCCGCCGCATTCGGATCGAGGTATTCGGCGGGTGCGGTTGGCATGAAGTCTTCGCCCAGCGTGTAGACGAGCGGAATGCCGGTGGGAATGTTGCGCTCAGCGATCGCCTCATCGGAGATACCGTCCAGATGCTTAACGAGTGCCCGCAGCGAGTTGCCGTGCGCGGTCACCAGCACGGTATTGCCTGTCGCAAGCGCCGGGGTGATGTCGGATTCCCAGTACGGGCGCATCCTGGCGATGACGTCTTTCAGGCATTCGGTGCGCGGCAAATCTGCGCCAAGACCGACGTAGCGCGGGTCGCCGTCCTGAGAGAACTCGCTGCCATCCTCGATCGGGGGCGGCGGAACGTCGAACGAACGACGCCACGTGTTGAACTGCTCCTCGCCGTACGCCTGCAGCGTTTCGGCCTTGTTCTTGCCCTGGAGCGCACCGTAGTGGCGCTCGTTGAGCCGCCAACTGCGATGAACCGGAATCCAATCGCGATCGGCCGTCGCCAGGGCGAGTTGTGCGGTGTGAATGGCCCGCTTGAGCACACTCGTGAACTGGATGTCGGGGAGCAGACCCGAGGTCGCCAGCAGCTCACCAGCGCGCGCACCCTCTTGCCTGCCAAGATCGGTCAGGGGAACATCCACCCAGCCCGTGAAAAGGTTCTTCTCGTTCCAGTCGGACTGGCCGTGACGGAGCAGAATCAGGGTGTGGCTCATGACGCCAGTTTAGGTGTTGCGAGCTGGCGTACCTGAGAGCACCGTTACGCTCGGCGACCTGGACCGGCCTCACCGCGTGCCCCACCGGCATCCATAAACTGCTTGCGCACATTGCCGAGGCTCGCCCCGGCGTCGCTCGGCACAATGACGTCTTGTGCCGCGGTGACCGCCACACCGTCAGCCTGCACCGTCAACACGGCGTCCTGCGCGGTATTCCGTTTCACGATTGCGAGCGCGATGGGGCCAAGCTCGTAGTGCATCGCAGAACTGGTGACCCTGCCAACAACCGCGTCGTCGAGCGTCACCTCGTCGCCGGCGGCCGGGAGCACAGCATCCGATCCGTCCAGGTGCAACATCACCAGTCGGCGTGGTGGATGCCCAAGGTTGTGCACTTTCGCAATCGTCTCCTGACCGCGGTAGCAACCCTTCGTCATGTGGACCGCGGTACGCAACCAGTCCAGTTCGTGGGGAATCGTCTTCTCGTCCACCTCGGTGCCGAATCGGGGACGCCATGCGGCGATCCGCAGCGCCTCAATGGCAAGCAGCCCGGCAACCGGCAACGTTGCCGTTTCGGCCAGTCGTGCACGCTCAACCACTACCTCGTGCCACGACCAACCCGAAGCTGGATGATCGGATTCTGCCGCATACTGGTGACCACCTTCGGTCACCCCGGCCCACGGATCCGCCCAAATCAGGGGCACTCCGTTCTGTTCGGCAGCCTGCACTCC
>JBDSZO010000143.1:0-3170 GCA_039925105.1 Terrimesophilobacter sp.
ATCGAGAACATCAAGCGTCACCTCGGTCTTGGTGAGGAGAAACGCGCTGCCATCCTGGCGGGCGTCAAGGAGGTCGCGGCGGCGATCACCGCATCCACTGTGACAACTGTCGCGGTGTTCCTTCCGCTCGCGCTGGTCGGCGATATCACCGGCGAACTGTTCCGACCGTTCGCGTTGACGGTCACCATTGCGCTCGGGGCGTCGCTTTTTGTCTCGTTGACGATCGTTCCGGTGCTCGCCTACTGGTTCCTCGGCGGGGTGAAGGCGCACAAGCATGAGGGCGCGCTCTCGGCCGCCGACGAGCTCGAACGACCGACCCGGCTGCAGCGCGGCTACCTCCCGGTCATCCACTGGACCCTCAAACGGCCTGTTGCAACGATCCTGGTTGCGCTGTTCATTCTCGGTGGAACGGTCGCGCTCATCCCCAGCATGAAGACAAACTTCATTGGGGACAGCGGACAGAACACTCTCAACGTGACGCAGACCTTGCCGAAGGGAACGAGCCTTGACGCGAAGGATCGTGCGGCATCGACGGTGGAGGATGCACTGCAGACCATCAACGGGATTAAGACCGTGCAGCTGTCAATTGGGGGAGGATCTTCTCTTTCTGCGGCGTTCGGCGGCGGCGGGAACATCACCTACTCGATCACGACTGACTCGTCCGCAAACCAGAATGTGCTGAAGGACACCGTGCGCACGAAGCTGCTGACGCTCAACGGGGTTGGCACGGTGTCGCTTGCGAGTCAGGGTTCCGCGTTTTCATCCTCCGACATCGCCATCAACATCACGGCGAACAACCAGACCGACCTGAACACGGCCGCCAGTGGGGTGCTCACCGCCGTGAAAGATCTTGGCGTGACGGCCGAGGCAACGAGCAATCTCGCCGAAACGCAGCCGTACATTGCGGTCGTGGTGGATCGAAAGAAGGCCGCCGCTGTTGGCATGAGCGAGCTGGCTGTCGGATCGATGGTGTCGCAGGCGATGCAGCCCACGCCGGCCGGAAGTGCCGTCATCGACGAGAAGACCATGTCGATCTACATCGTGACCAAGGATGCTCCGGTCACCATCAAGCAATTGCAGGACTTTACGATTCCGACCGCTGCCGGACCGGTCGCGCTCTCCACGCTGGCCACCGTCGAGCGCTCAGACGGACCGGCGAGCATCACCACCATCAAAGGCCTGCGAGCAGCGACGGTGAGTGTCACGCCGAAGCAGAACGACGTGGGCACGGCATCCGTCGAGGTGCAGCAGGCGGTCGACGGGGTCAACCTTCCTGCGGGAGCGACGGTGAAGCTTGGCGGGGTGACGTCGCAACAGTCCGACGCGTTCAGCCAGCTCGGCATCGCATTGCTGGTTGCGATTCTGATCGTGTACGTGGTGATGGTTGCGACGTTCAAGAGCCTGCGGCAGCCGCTGCTGTTGCTGGTGTCTGTGCCGTTCGCGGCAACCGGTGGTGTCATCCTGCAGGTGCTGTCTGACGTGCCGCTCGGGGTGCCATCTCTCATCGGCGTTCTGATGCTGATCGGAATAGTTGTGACAAACGCGATCGTGTTGGTCGACCTGGTCAACCAGTATCGAACGCGCGGGATGAAAGTGGGCGACGCGATTGTGCACGGCGCGAGCCGCCGCCTCCGGCCGATCCTGATGACCGCGCTCGCGACAATTTTCGCTCTGTTGCCGATGGCACTCGGGATTACCGGCCACGGCGGCTTCATCTCGCAGCCGCTGGCGATCGTCGTAATCGGTGGCCTGATCTCCTCGACCCTGCTGACGCTGGTTGTTTTGCCGGTGCTCTACTACCTCGTGGAGGGTGCGAAGGAGCGTCGCGTCGATCGCAAGGCGGCCAAGAGCGTTCTCAGTTCTGAGAAGAGTGCATAGCGTTCGGGAGAACGCCACCGAAGCCGTATGCGACCTTGTACAGGCTGAACCGGGACCACATTCTCTGGCCTGTCGTTGAGACTGCGCTGTCCGCAGTGGATGATTTTGTGTATGAGCTTGGCGAACGGGTTCGTGCCTGGACGGGAAACGTCGCCCAGATTATCCGGATAACAGCTGCTGAGTTGCAGGAGTCGTCTGGCCGGAAAGATGCGCTCGTTGAAACCTGGTTGACGGAGGGTGATGTTTTGATCGGGCATGCGATCCCTGTGGAGGCATGATGGCATCGCTGGCGTTCTGATAGCGACCGGCGCTCTACTGCTTGTCGAGCACCGAGTGGTTGCCGATGTATATGAAGCGGAGGATATTGTCGTCGAGCGCCCAGACGACTCGCCCATCCGGAGCGAACGTCGCTTCCATTCGCCTGGGACGCTTGCTCTTGAAGAGTTGTATGACCTTAACTCGCAGATTACGTGCCAGATCCTTTGCCTGCTCCGAGTTGAGGTCCCCCAGGTTTACGAACGCGGTCAGTCTACGGATTGCCTCGTCGGCAAGCTGCTTGTCGGTGTCGGATAGCTTTCCGTACTGACGCATGAATGCCGAGGACGGCTCTGGGCGGAACCGAAGCTCAGCCACGACGCAATGCGGCGATCATGTCATCTGCCGAGTCGTATCCGGATCCGTGCTGTTCTTGTAAAGCCTGCTCGATCTCCGCCATCACTTCATCCGTGAGCCAGTCTTCATTATCAATGCGCGGGGAATACGCCTTGATGTAGATGACTCCATTCTTCACTTCGAACGCGAGAGGTTCCCCTACGTGTAAGCCCGCCCGCGTGACAACTGCTGCAGGCAATGTGACCTGATTCTTGGCACGCAATGTGGGGATTGCCATGGAGCTACCTCGTCTTCCTACTATAAGACTTTGAGAAACTCTAGCTATCTTACAATATGACTTTCGCACCTTCTTTCCTCAATCGAACGTCTAGGGTCGCGCAGCAACCAGCGCCATCCCCCTGGCTAGCCGACGAGCGGCATATTGGCACAGCCTTTGAGTGTGGGCACGTGCGTGTTTTGCGCTCAGTGAACGTCCTCAAACTGCATTGCTTTGCGACTTGACGCACCCCGCACAACTGTGTCACTCTTGTCTGGTTGATACCGGTATCACTCTGAATCCGCAGGGCCCGGACAACGAGAACGAAGGGAAGTGCACGGCGTGCTCAAATTCAATGAAGAAGAGTTTCTCGAAGAGATTTCCAGTGCTGCGGGTCTCCGGGGCGAAATCGAAGGTGTTGTTG
>JBDSZO010000144.1:0-31628 GCA_039925105.1 Terrimesophilobacter sp.
GCGAGTTCATCGTGCTCGGCCTGACTGACCAGGTCTGCTGCCACGAGAACCGGATCCGCATCATCGTCAGCAATAACCAGAATCTCGGTCGGGCCGGCCTCGGCGTCGATCCCGACCACCCCACGGACCAGCCGTTTAGCCGCGGCAACGTAGACGTTGCCCGGCCCGCTGATGACGTCGACCGGTTCCAGCCCAAGCCCTGGGACGCCGTATGCAAGCGCGCCAATTGCACCAGCACCGCCGAGTGCGTAAACCTCGTCAACTCCGAGCACCGATGCGACACCAAGAATTGTCGGGTGCACTGATCCGCCGAACGCCTCCTGCGCAGGCGACACCAGGGCTAGTGACGACACTCCGGCAACCTGTGCTGGCACAACGTTCATGATGACGCTGGACGGGTACACCGCTTTCCCACCGGGAACGTAGAAGCCCGCGCGGCGAATGGGCTGCCACCGCTGCTCAACGATGGCGCCGGTTCCCAGCGTTGTCGTTTGTGCACTCGGGAGTTGTGCCTGCGACGCGAGCCGCACCCGCCGGATTGCCTCCTGCACCGCTTCCTTCACCGCTGGCGAAAGCCGCTCCTCCGCGGAGCTCAGTTGCACACCGGTGACGCGGAGGACATCAGGACGCACACCGTCGAACTTCTCCGCCTGGTCCAGGAGCGCTTCGACACCCCTGTCTCGAACATCGTCAATAAGTTTTTGCGCACTGGCACTCGCGCGTGCTACGTCGACTCTGGCGCGAGGCACAAGTTGTGACAGCTCGCCGGATGTCGGGGATTTTCCGCGCAGGTCGATGGTCTGGATCATGATGGCCCCCAGTTTAGTTGGGCGGCACGACGTCTCCGCAGTCCCCATCAAACGGGAATATTGGCAGGTGCTGGTGCCTTATCGTGAACAGTGAGGACAATGGATACCAGCGAAACGAATCTGCCAAAAGCGCTACACGGCCTTGACGCCTTTAAGCAGGCTTTTAGGCGCCATGCGGCCGGAGTTGCCGTGGTAACGGCACGCACCCCTGAGGGCGAGCCGGTCGGGTTCACTGCGACCTCGCTCGCTTCACTGGCGGCCGTTCCGCCGCTGGCGAGCTTCAACATGTCCAGGGTGTCGAGCGCCTGGCCGGCAGTGGAGAACACCGACTACGTGATCATCCACATGCTCGGAACCCACAATCGCGATGTTGCCGAACTGCTCGCAGGCCCAAAGGACCTCCGATTCGACGGTGACCACTGGTCTGCAGGGCCTCACGACATCCCCTTGCTGAAAAGTGTTACCGCGTGGATGCTCGGCCGGATTGTCGGTCGCCACGCCCACCACGGGAACGCCGTCATCGTCGTCGAGATCGAAGACGGCGGCCTTGGTCCGGAAGACGAAGCACTGCTATACCACGAACGCCAGTATCAACGACTTCAACACCTCGACTGAGAACGAACGTAAGGATCCACTCGTGACCACACGCGTGCTTGTACTGGGTGCCGGATTTGGCGGGCTGGAACTCACCGCCAGTCTTTCCGAACGGTTCGGAACCGAGATCGACATCACCCTCATCGACCGGAGCGAACACTTCGTCTTCGGTTTTTCCAAGCTCGACGTCATGTTCGGCAAACGCACCCCCGCTGAGGTCAGCCATCCGTACAGTCGGCTCGTCAAGCCCGGTGTGCGTTTCGTGCAGACGACAATTCGCGCGATCGATCCGGTCGCCAGGAGTGTCGAAGCGGATGCCGGGAAATTCGACGCGGATTTCCTCGTTGTGGCACTTGGTGCCGACCTCGACCCCGCGGCGACACCCGGCCTCCTTGAGGACGGCCACGAGTTCTACACGAACGGTGGCGCGTTCGCGGCGCGCGAGGTGATCGCGGGCTTCGGTGGCGGTCGCGTGATTATCGGTGTTACCTCGGCCCCATTCAAGTGCCCTCCAGCGCCGAGTGAGACCGCACTGCTGATGCACGAGTACCTCACAGAGCGCGCGTTGCGCGACAGTTCCGAGATCGTGCTGGTGATGCCGCTCCCTTCTCCTGTTCCCCCGGTACCCACAGCATCCGAGGCCATTTTGGCCGCGTTCGCAGAGAGGGGGATCGAATTCCTCCCCCAGCGGACGATTACCCGCCTTGACCCTGACCAGCACGAGGTTGTGCTTGCCGACGAATCAACAATTCCCTACGACCTGTTTCTGGGCGTACCCAAGCACGTTGTGCCCGCCGTCGTCGCAGAATCGGGTCTCATAAAGGGCGGCTGGATCGGCGTCGATGCGCTGACTTTACACACCGACTTTCCGAATGTCTTTGCGATCGGTGACGTCACGAGCGTCGGCACTCCGAAGGCCGGCGTCTTCTCTGAGGGCCAGGCGAAGGTGGTTGCGGATGTCATCACCGCGAGCATTCGCTCGGAACGCAACTCGCGCGTCTACGATGGCAACGGAATCTGCTACATGGAATTCGGCGACCAGCGTGCCGCGCGCGTCGATGTCACGTTCGCCAGTGGCACACCGCCATACGGCCAATTCGATCGTGCCACCGAGGCCATCTTTGAGGAGAAAAGTGAGTACGGCGCCTCGAGAATTCAGCGTTGGATCGGTGCAAGCTAACTGAGGCAGTTCGGCCCGAGCAGCGACTTCAACTCCCCGTACAGGTCGGCACTCACACTGACCGGGTACGGAATTTCGAACATCCTCGCCGTCTGGCCCTTGACCAGTTTGAGGCGCACCTCGTTGTCACCGGAGTGCCGGATCAGCACGTCGTTGAGCGCGGACACCACATCGGTCGTTGCCCGGAACTCCGGAACCGAAATCACCAAAGGCCCTGACCCAAGGCTTTGGCCGAGATCGGGAGAGAACATGCTGACCGCGTGAAGGCCAATGCCGTCATCGCGGGTGTTCACCCGGCCACGCACCACCACGACGGCGTCGTTGACCAGTGCTGGCGAAAACTCCTGGTAGGTCTTGCCGAGGAACATCACGGTGACCTCGGCGCCGAAGTCTTCAAGCTGCATGATGCCGTACTGGTTGCCGCTGTTTCTGGCGGTGCGGTGCTGCACGCCGGTGATGAGACCAGCAACAGTCACCGTTTCACCGTCGGAGGCAACCTCGCCGGTCAACAGGTCTGAGATGCTCAGGCTGGCATGCTTTGCAAGCTGAAGTTCGAGCCCGGCAAGCGGATGATCGGAAACGTACAGGCCCAGCATTTCTCGCTCGAACGCGAGCTTGTCGCGCTTGGACCACTCGGGCCGATCGGGTACCCGGTTGAGCGGGAGCGGCTCCTCCCACAGGCTGTCGAAGTCGAACCCGACCTGGCCATTTGCTTCCGCCCGTTTCTGCGAAATCGCGGCGTCGATGGCGTCCTCATGGATTTCCACCAACGCGCGCCTGGTCGCACCGAGCGAGTCAAATGCACCCGCTTTCGCCAACGACTCCACAGTGCGCTTGTTGACAACGGGGATCGGCACTTTGTTCAGAAAGTCGTGGAAGCTCTCGAACTTTCCCTTCTGCTCTCGCGCAGTCCGGATACCGTCGACGACGTTTCGTCCGACGTTGCGGATCGCACCGAGCCCAAAGCGAATATCTTCACCGATTGCGGTGAAATCGACGAAGGATTCGTTCACGTCCGGGGCGAGAACGCGAATGCCCATTCGGCGGCACTCGGCGAGGTAACCGCCGAGTTTGTCCTTGGAGTCGCCGACACTGGTCAACAGGGCCGCCATGTACTCCGCTGGGTAGTTCGCCTTGAGGTAGCCGGTCCAATAGCTCAGGACCGCATACGCCGCCCCGTGCGACTTGTTGAAGCCGTAGTCAGAGAAGGGAACCATAATGCCCCACAGCGCGTTTGCGGCATCCTTGCTGTAGCCGTTCTTCTCCATACCGGCGGCAAAGTTCGCAAACTCCTTGTTGAGTACGGCGAGATCCTTCTTGCCCATCGCTTTGCGCAACGTGTCTGCCTGGCTCAGCGTGAACCCGGCCACTTTCTGGGCCGCCGCCATCACCTGCTCCTGGTAAATGACCAGGCCGTAGGTTTCGCCGAGGATCTCCGCGAGCGGTTCTTCAAGCTCCTTGTGGATCGCCTCCACCGCTTCGAGGCCGTTCTTTCGCAGGGCGTACTTGGTGTGCGAATTCATCCCCATTGGGCCTGGCCGATACAACGCAATGACGGCGGTGATGTCGTTGAAACTGTCAGGCTTCAATTGCTTGAGGAGCGCGCGCAGCGGGCCGCCGTCGAGCTGGAACACGCCGAGCGTGTCCCCTCTCGCCAACAACTCATAGGTTTTGGCATCCCCGTTCAGGTCGAGATCTTCCAGCACGACATCTTCACCGCGGTTGACCTTGATCGAGGCGAGGGCGTCCTGCAGCACAGTGAGGTTGCGCAGTCCGAGAAAGTCCATTTTCAGCAGACCGAGGCTTTCGCAGGGTGGCTGGTCAAACTGGGTGATGATGGCGCCGTCATCTTCGCGCTTCATGATGGGCAGGACGTCGAGCAGAGGCTCGGCCGACATGATGACGCCGGCGGCGTGAACCCCCCACTGCCGTTTCAAGTTCTCTATGCCGAGCGCCGTCTGGAACACACGGGCAGCGTCAGGATCATTCTCGACCACGGCACGAAAATCAGCCGCCTCTTTGAAGCGCGGTGATGACGAGTCGTGGATGGCGGAAAGCCCCATGTCTTTACCCATCACCGGTGGCGGCATCGCCTTCGTGAGCTTCTCCCCCACCGCATACGGCATGCCGAGCACTCGTGCAGAATCTTTGAGCGCCTGCTTCGCCTTGATGGTTCCATACGTCACGATCTGCGCGACCCGGTCATCGCCGTACTTTTCGGTCACGTAGCGGATAACTTCACCGCGGCGGCGATCGTCAAAATCAATGTCGATATCCGGCATCGAAATTCGATCCGGGTTGAGGAACCGCTCGAAGATTAGTCCGTGAGCGATCGGGTCAAGCCCGGTGATGCGCATGGCGAAAGCGACGAGCGAACCGGCAGCGGAGCCTCGTCCAGGGCCAACACGGATGCCACGCTCGCGCGCCCAATCAATGAAGTCGGCAACGACAAGGAAGTACCCGGGGAAGCCCATCTGGTTGATGACGCCCACCTCGTAGGCCGCTTGGATCTTGTGCGCTTCAGGCACCCCGCCCGGGAACCGCTGGGCAAGTCCACGCTGGACCTCCGACTCGAACCAGCTGGCCTCGGTGTAACCGTCGGGAACCGGGAAGCGGGGCATCAAGTCGCGCTTCTCGAACCCGATCTCGCAGCGGTCAGCGATCAACAGGGTGTTGGACACCGCCTCAGGGTGGTCGGAGAACACGGCGCGCATCTCGGCCGCAGACTTGAGGTAGAACTCACTCGAGTCGAACTTGAAACGGTTCGGATCGTCCAGGGTTGACGCGGACTGCACGCAGAGCAATGCCGCGTGGGCTTCAGCATCGGCCGCGTGCGTGTAGTGCAGATCGTTTGAGGCCAGCAGCGGCATTCCCAGTTCTTTGGCCAGCCCAAGAAGTTCCTGCATTGTTCGGCGTTCAATGTCGATGCCGTGATCCATCACCTCGCAGAAGAAATTCTCTTTGCCGAAGATGTCCTGCATTTCTCCGGCCGCTTTGCGCGCTTCTTCGTATTGGCCAAGACGCAACCGGGTCTGCACCTCGCCACCGACGCATCCGGTGGTGGCAATGACGCCAGCGGAGTATTTGTTCAACAACTCCCGGTCCATACGCGGCTTGTAGTAGAACCCCTCGATCGAGGCAAGCGACGACAACCGGAACAGGTTGTGCATTCCCTCGTTGTTCTCCGAGAGCAAGGTCATGTGCGTATAGGCGCCGTTGCCACCAATATCGTCTTCACCTCCGTTGCCCCACCGGGTGCGCGTCTTGTCGCCCCGCGCGGTTCCGGGTGTGACGTACGCCTCAGTTCCGATGATTGGCTTGATTCCGGCAGCGGTCGCCGTCTTCCAGAAGTCGTAGGCACCGAACATGTTTCCGTGATCGGTGATCGCGATGGCTGGCATCCCCTGCTCTACGGCGGCCGCAATCAGCGGCTTCACCCTCGCGGCGCCGTCCAGCATTGAGTACTCGCTGTGCACGTGCAGGTGCACGAAGGAATCGCTGCTGTTGGGCACAAACTCTCCGACTAGCCGATGGTGTCCCACCAGCCTATGCCAGCCTCGGCACCGCCGTGTCTCGACGCTCCGGTGCCCACCGCAGCCACGGCCTATTCGGCGCGCAAGGTCTCCAGAGCGAGGCGCAAATCTTCAGAATATTCGCTCATGAACTCCACCGGCTCCCGAGTTGTCGGGTGACGGAACCCGAGCCGAACTGCATGCAGCCATTGCCGACCAAGTTCCAGAGATGCGGCCAAAGTTGGGTCTGCACCGTACATGGTGTCGCCGATGCAGGGATGCCTTTGAGAGGCCATGTGCACGCGAATTTGGTGGGTGCGACCAGTTTCGAGATGCACTTCGACGAGCGATGCTCTACGGAATGCCTCGAGAGTTTCGTAATGCGTTATGGCATGTTTGCCGTCGCGGACGACAGCGAATTTCCACTTTGCGCCCGGGGCTCGGCCGATCGGGGCGTCGATTGTGCCGGCGAGTGGGTCAGGGTGGCCCTGCACGAGCGCGTGGTAGACCTTGCCAACTTCTCGATCATGGAATTGACGCTTCAGTTCCGTGTACGCGGATTCGCTCTTGGCTACGACCATGAGCCCGCTCGTGCCAACATCAAGTCGATGCACGATCCCGGCCCGTTCTGCAGCGCCAGAGGTGCTCGCGCGAACGCCCATCGCCGCAAGGCCGCCAAGCACCGTCGGTCCACTCCAACCGATGGATGGGTGCGCCGCAGTACCCGCAGGCTTATCGACCACCACGAGGTCGTCGTCCTCGAATACGATGACCAATCCAGGCACTGCCGTCACGATGATCTGCGGAGCTTCCCTGGGTGTCCAGGACACCTCAAGCCAGGAATCGGCTCTCAGACGGTCCGACTTATCCAGCGCGACGCCGTCGGCAACCACCCCGCCTAACTCAATGACTTCGGCAGCGAAGCTGCGGGAGAAACCAAGAAGTCTCGCCAGGGCGGCGTCAACTCGTTGGCCAGCAAGTCCGGCAGGCACCGGCAAGCGTCGAGTCTCCATTCCGTTACGGCTTGAGAGCGGGGTCGGCGGTCTCAGACCGCACCGAATCACCCTTGCGGGCCGTTCGTTTGCCATCGAGCCGCACACCGCGAACGGTCAGAATGATGAACAGGCCCATGCTGGACACGATAAAAGAATCGGCGATATTGAAGATCGCGTTGAATCCCCATACCTGGATGAAGTCGACAACGTGTCCAAGGCCGAAGCTCGGTTCGCGAAACAACCGATCGGTGAGGTTACCCAGGGTACCTCCGAGCAACATGCCGAATAGGATCGCCCACCTCAGAGATCGAATTCGACGTGCGTACCAGATGATGAAGATCGCGACGCCGGCAGCCACGATGGAGAAGAACCAGGTCGATCCGCTGGCGAGGGAAAAAGCAGCGCCAGCATTCCTGACGAAATGAAACTGCAGAACATCACCGAGTACCTTGACGCTTTCGCCTTCAGCAAGATTCTGGGTGATCAGGAACTTGCTGAGTTGATCAAGGGCGTAGACAGCTACCGCGACGGCTGTGACAAGAACGATTGCGGCGACGCGAACGCCCATTTTGGCACTGCCGACTTTAGCACTGCCTGCTTCGAGACCACCGGCATTCGCGGTATTGCCATTTTCCGGCGAGGAAGGCTCGGTCGGCCCGGTTACAGCCAAGACTCAGTTGCCGCCAAAGCCTTGAACTCCGGTCGACTGGGGCTGTGCTGGAGGTGCAGAGCCGAATTCAACCGGCATGGGGCTGTCAGACGCCGGGTTATCAGATGCCGGGTTATCAGATGCTGAGTCGTCAGATGCTGAGTCGTCAGATGCTGAGTCCGAGATTGCGTCCTGACTGTCCATCGCGGCACCTGCGCCAAATCCGGTCACAGGACTCTGCGACGCCCCGAAGGAACCGCCTGAGACTGCAGGAGCATCAAGATCGTGAAGCAGACCCTCAATGTGGTCCTTGAGCTTGGCCCGGTATTCACGCTCGAAGGTGCGCAATTCTTCAATCTGCGATTCGAGCGATGAACGTTCCTCATCGAGCGACTCAAGTTGGGAACGCTGCTCAGCCTCGGCTTCACTGACGATTCGTGCCGCTGTCGAGTGGCCCTCGGCGATCAGCGCATCACGCTTCTCGATTCCCTCACGAACGTGCTCCTCGTGGAGTCGTCGCGCCAACTGGAGAAGATTGTTGGTGTTGTTCTGGTCGTTCTCCGGGGAGTATGCGGGCGTTACTTCAGCAGCCGCGGGCTCAGTAACGGCAGGCTCGGGAGCTGAAAACACTGGCGCTGAGTACTCTGGCGCGGGTGCCATTGGTGCGGACGTCGGCGACTCAGCCTGAGCAACTGTTCCTCCGCTGCGCTGAAGTTCGTTGATCCGCGACTCGCCCGCAATGACGCGCTGGCGCAACTCTTCGTTCTCCTGGTTCAACCGACGCAGCTCGACAACAACCTCGTCAAGGAAATCGTCGACCTCGTCCTGGTCGTAACCTTCACGAAACTTGGTCGGCTGGAATCGCTTGTTGACTACGTCTTCTGGAGTCAAGGCCATGAGTGTCACCCTTAGAAAATCTGCGGCACGTCGAAATAACGTACTGCTACGGTATCAAAATTGTGGGGAAAGACCGACCCGGCACCCCGCCAATGTTCTGGCAAACTTTGACACTACCCGGCGAAACTGAAAGATCGTTCAGAACGAGCGGGCGAACCCCAGCGCGACATAGATCAACACAATGACGGCGAGCATGACAATGCTCCAGGCGAAGTCCAGCGCCGCAGCCCCAACCCGTATCGGAGGAACCACCTTCCGAACCGCACGAATTGGCGGATCCGTTACGGTAAACACGAATTCTGCCGCGACCAGAGCAAACCCGCGAGGTCGCCAGCCACGGGCGAAGTTGCGGGCGAGATCCAGAATAAACCGCGCCCACATGGTGAAGAAGTAAATCATCAAGAGCGCGTAGATGATCGATGCGATCACAGCAGTCCCTGCCGTCATCGAGGTTTCGATCCGGCAAACATTAGCGGCGTCATACTGGCGCGCTCAACTCCGAAAAATGGTCGACTAGTGGTCAGGAAAGGTCGACTAGTGGTCAGGAAAGAACGTCGCGTCAACGTCTGACTCAACCTCCGCCTGATCACCACTGACCGCTACGTGTGCAGGTGACAGCAGGAAAACCTTACTCGTGACACGTTCGATCTTGCCGTACAGCCCCTGAGAGAGTCCGCTGGCAAAGTCGACAAGCCGCCTGGCCTCCGGTTCGCTCATCTGCGACAGGTTGATGATGACCGGGATGCCGTCCCGGAAACTCTCCGCGATCGTTTGTGCGTCGCGGTACTGCCGCGGGTGAACCGTGAGGATCTCGTTCATTTCCATCGGCGGGGCGGTGCGACCCGCTGGTGCGCGACGAAGTGGCGTGACTGGTGCGCGACCGGCTGACTGGTGGGCATTGCCTGAGGCATTCGCGTGACTATGGCTGGCGACCGGCGCAGCATGTGCACTGTCCTCATAGTCAAACTCCTCGTCCGCGAGGCCCAAATAGACCATGGTCTTGCGTAACGGGTTAGCCATTGTGTGCCTCCTGTGATGGAACTCCTGAGTCGAGATTAACCGGCATCGGGTCGTTTTCCGGTGATTGCCGTCCCAATCCGGAGGTGTGTCGCGCCCTCGAGGATTGCTTCACGGTAGTCCGCGGACATGCCGGCCGAGATAAATGCTGCTTCCGGCGCAACCGATTGAACCCGCAGTGAGATCGCTGCCACGCGCGAAAACGCGTGCCTTGGGTCCTCGCCAAGTGGCGCAACTGCCATAACCCCAAGCAGGTTGAGCCCCGCGGTCGACAGCACTTTTTCTGCAAGCCGCAGGACGGCGTCACCCGCTGTGCCGCCTCGGTGCGCATCCTCGGTCAGATTGATTTGCAGAAAGCAGTCAACGGCGACCGTCTCGGACATCAGGGCGTCAACGAGCGACTCCCGGTCAACCGAATGAATCACCTGCGCATACTCGCGCACACGCTTCGCCTTGTTGCCCTGCAGCTGGCCGACGAAGTGCCAAACCAACGGTAAGTCTCTGGTCGCTTGAGCTTTCACCGCCGCCTCTTGGTGGCGATTCTCGCCAAAGTCACGCACACCCAGTCTGTGCAATTCGCGCACCAGCGACTCCGGATGAAATTTGGTGACCACAATCGTCGTGATTTCATCCGGAGACCTGCCCGCCTCACGTGCAGCATCCACAATGCCGGATCGTACGACGTCAACACGGTCAGCAAGCACCAGGTCGCCCGGCGATGTCATTTCAGGAAGTCGGGAATGTCCAGGTCGCCTGCTTCGTCATCGAACACCGGGTCCCGGGGAGCCGGCACGTCCGAGACGTCATTCCAGATCGTGTCTGCCTCTTCGGTCAGCGTATCGACGGAACCACCGCCGGCGGACATTCCATCGGACGCGGCACCCGCTTCCCGCGACGCTCCGCCAGCGGCAACATAGCTCGCGCGGCGTTCGGTCTTGCGCACCACGGTCGGCTCTCCGCCGTCGAAGCCTGCGGCAATGACCGTGACACGAACCTCGTCGCCGAGCGTGTCGTCGATGACCGCACCGAAGATGATGTTGGCTTCCGGATGCACTGCCTCCTGAACCAGACGCGCTGCATCATTGATCTCGAAGATGCCCAGGTTTGACCCACCCTGGATCGACAGCAGCACACCGTGAGCACCATCGATGCTGGCTTCCAGAAGTGGGCTTGCCACGGCGAGTTCCGCTGCTTTGATGGCCCGATCTGCGCCGCGCGAGGACCCAATGCCCATGAGCGCGGAACCCGCACCCTGCATGACCGACTTCACGTCGGCAAAGTCGAGGTTGATGAGGCCAGGCGTTGTGATGAGGTCGGTAATGCCCTGAACACCGGCAAGCAGAACATGGTCGGCCGTCGCAAACGCCTCCAGGAAGCTGATGCCGCGATCGCTGATCTCAAGTAGCCGGTCGTTTGGCACAACAATGAGGGTGTCAACCTCGCTTTTGAGGGTTGCGATTCCCACTTCTGCCTGCGCAGCCCGACGCTTGCCTTCAAAACCGAAGGGCCGGGTGACGACACCAATGGTCAGTGCGCCGATCGACTTGGCAATGCGCGCGACGACGGGCGCGCCACCGGTTCCGGTGCCACCACCTTCGCCGGCAGTGACGAAGACCATGTCGGCGCCCGCGAGCGCCTCTTCGATCTCTTCCGCGTGATCCTCAGCCGCACGTCGCCCGACCTCCGGATCGGCGCCAGCACCGAGACCGCGAGTAAGCTCACGGCCGACGTCGAGCTTGACGTCGGCATCACTCATCAGGAGCGCCTGAGCGTCCGTATTGATCGCAATGAACTCGACTCCTCTGAGCCCCAGTTCGATCATCCGGTTGACAGCATTGACGCCACCGCCGCCAATGCCGACCACCTTGATAACGGCGAGGTAGTTCTGGTTCGATGTCACGTCCGGCCTCCGGGGAATACCTTCAACCTCTACCTGAGGTCTAAAGTTATGCTGGGTATCTATTTCTTGATTCGAAAGCTAAGCGTGAGTACCGGCCCCGCGCCGCAAGCTCTCCCGCGTGTCGCGAAGTCCACCACAAACATCCAGCAGAAATGGCACAGCGCACCAGGATCAACCCCCGCGAACCACCGGGCTTAACGGCGCGGACACGTCATACTCGACATCGGCCGCTCCCCCACGTGACGCCACCAATTCGGTAAGGACGCGCGCTTTGAGCGCTGACCGCTCCGCATTGCCCCACACCACGCGCTGGTGCGCACCAGAGAGCACGAGTGTGACATCATCGTTCGACGACGCACTGGCCGAAACCACCCTCGAGCGAAGAGAACTCGGCAAAGACAGCACCACGGCCACCACCGCCTTGAACGCAACGCCATTGGTTCCGTCAGCACCCACTGTGATCAGCGGAACGCCCTTTGGTCGCGAGGCAGAGGACCCGAGAACAACACCTGCAGGATCGATAACCGAGAATCCTGTTGAGGTTGTGATGGAACCGACCGGTGCGCGCTCCACGATGTGCACCCGCAGGGTGTTCGGGGGGACCACTTCCGTAACGTAGCTTCGAATCAGCGGGAACGCGTCCAATTCCTGCCGAATCTGGTCATAGTCTACGAGCGCGAGCGGTGTACCGAGCTGACCGTCAAGTGCCGAGTGCACCGCCTTCGCGTCCACGGCAGTTGTGCCGTCGACCGCGATCGTTCGCAACGCCAGAATGGGCGAATACACGGCGACTGCGAGCAGTCCAATCAGCCCAAGCACGACGCCGGCCGCTACCAGAGCGCTGAGCCGGCGATTGCGACTGCGCCGGGTGAACCGTCGGATCTCGCTTCTCTCGAAGCGGCGTCGACTGCGCGCCGCTGCACGAACTTTCCGCCGAGCTTCCGGCTCAGCGGTCCGTGGAGAAGACCGTTGCAGACGCTGCTTCTGTGCACGATCTGACCGGGGGGTCAACGTGTTGTCGTTCGGGCGCGCAGGGGAACTGTGCGTTGACTTCGTCGAAACAGAGAGCTCTCGCACTGTGGCGTTGTTCGCCGACACCGTTGTTGTCGATGCCTTCTTCGCTGGAGCCCTCTTCCGCGAAGATTTGTCCGCATTCGCACCGTGCGGCGCGGGTTTGTCAAATCCCTCCGGTCGCTTCATTGGGTACGGCCCCCGTCCGCACTGCCCTCGTCCAAACTGCCCTCAGAAGTGGCTTCGAGTGCGGCGAGCAGGTCCGGGACGATCCGGTAGATGTCTCCGCCGCCCATCGATATCACAAGGTCGCCTCGGCGCGCGAGCGTTGCCGCGTAGGCAACCGCATCACCCCACTCTTCGAAGTAGTTGCCGGAACTTGCCTGAGCAAAGCGCTCGGTGATGAGTTTGCCGGTGACGCCCGGCTCCGGATCCTGGCGCGCTCCGTAGATCGGCACGACAATGGTGTGGTCTGCGAGTTCGTCGAACACCGCGGCGAACTCGTTCGCAAGCATTCTGGTCCTGCTGAACAGGTGCGGCTGGAAGACGGGGATAATTCGACCGGAACCGGCTACCGATCGAGCGCCACTGAGCGCAGCGCGGATCTCGGTCGGGTGGTGGGCGAAGTCGTCGTACACGCGCACTCCCCGCACCTCTCCACGAAGTTCAAATCGCCGCTCTGTGCCCTCAAATTGCGCAACGGCGTCCAGTGACTCGCGTGGCGGAAAGCCCAACCCGATAAGCACGCTGAAGGCTCCGGCCGCATTGAGTGCGTTGTGCAGCCCCGGCACCGTCAGGGTCGTCGAATAGCGTTCGGCCGCGTACACGACGGTGAACCCGACAGTGGCATCGAGTTGGATGTCCTCGACCCGCACCGTTGCATCAGGACTCTGGCCGAACGTGAGAACCGTTCGCCCGGCCAGCTTTGGAGTGATCTCAACCGCCCCGGGGTCGTCTGCCGAAATTGCAACGACATCGCTTGCGCCGCGGCCAAACTCAATGAAGGCATCTTTAAATGCGCGCTCGGAACCGTAGTGGTCAAGGTGGTCTGGGTCGACATTGGTGATCAGGGCAACAGCGGTGTTGTAGAGAAGAAAAGACCCGTCGGATTCGTCCGCTTCGACAACGAACGTGTCGCCCGTGCCCGGCTCGGCGCTCACACCGAGCGAGCGGATAATGCCTCCGTTGACGAAACTTGGGTCCGCGCCGAGTGCCCGCAGTGCGGTCACGATCATCGCCGTCGACGTCGTTTTACCGTGCGCACCGGCGACCGCCACCACCCGGTCTCGCGCGCTGAGCCAGGCCAACGCAACTGCGCGGTGCACTATTGGCAGTCCACGATGACGCGCAGCCAAATACTCCGGATTGTCTTCAGCGATCGCTCCGCTGACCACTAAAGTGTCAGCGCCACCGATGTTCTCGGCGCGGTGCCCTATCGACACGCTCACGCCGCCCGCGCGCAACGCCTTCACAATGTCCGTATCGCGAATGTCGGAGCCGGTCACCGTCAATCCTGCGGCCACGAAAAGTTGTGCAATGCCGCTCATGCCTGCTCCACCAACGCCAACGAAATGAACAACGGCTGGGTTTTGCGGCATCGCTTGCGAGAAGTCGGACTTGATCATGAGTCCACTCCCCCAGTATTCGCCGAAGTGCTGGCACTAACGAGTGCGTCGGCAATTAACTTGGTCATCCGGTCTGTGCCGTCGCGCACGCCAACGGTCGCGGCGCGTGCGCTTAGCCGCGCGATCGCCGCGCGATCCAGCAGGAGCGGGACCAGCTCACGCCCAACCCAATCCGGCGTGAAGGATGCGTTGTCGACGACTCGGGCTCCTCCGGCAGCGACAACCGTCCGTACATTGCGTGATTGCTCACCGTTTCCGATCGCGAGCGGGACATACACCGCCGCGACACTCAGCGCCGTCAGCTCGCTCACCGTGCCCGACCCGGCCCGCGAAATCACCAGGTCCGCTGCGGCGATGGCGAGTTCCATTCGATCGCAATAGGTGAGCACATGGTAACCGTGAGGCGTCGTGGACGGTAGCGGAGAACGCTCCCCCGTAATGTGCAGAACCTGCCAGCCTGCACCGAGGATTGCCGCAGCGGACTCAAACACGGTGTCGTTGATTCGTACCGCGCCGAGTGACCCACCGGTGACAAGCAGAACCGGCCTCGCCGGATCCAGACCGAAAAATGTTAGTGCACCTTTGCGCGCACTCGCCCGGTCGAGCTGCTCAAGCTCTGCACGAAGCGGCATGCCAACAAAGCGTGCGCCGCGAAGTTTCGTACCCTCGAAGGCGACGCCAACAAATCGAGTGAACAGGCTGCCGAGTCGGTTGGCAAGACCGGGGATGGCGTTGGCCTCATGCACGACGATCGGCACCCGCTGACGACGCGCAGCAAGGTAAGCTGGCCCTGAAACAAAACCTCCGAAGCCGACGACGATATCGATTTTGTGAGCCTGAAGAAGTTCGCGAGTGCTGCGTATCGCTGCCGAGAATCTCTTCGGAAAGTGAACGGCCGCGCGGTTGAGACGACGCGGGAACGGGACTTTATCGACGAGCAACAGTTCGTAGCCTCGCGCTGGCACGAGTCGTGACTCAAGCCCTTCTGACGTGCCGAGCACCAACACTGTGGCATCGGGATCGCATTCGCGAAGACGATCAGCTACGGCGAGCAGCGGGTTGACATGACCAGCGGTTCCCCCGCCGGCCAAAAGGTACCGTGTCACCGAGATACCAGCGCTTGCTTGTCAGTGTGACGAGCGAAGGACAGCACTATCCCTATCGCGAACATCGTCGTGACCAGGGCAGAGCCTCCTGCCGATATCAGCGGGAGCGGTACGCCAAGCACCGGTAACAAACCGAGCACCACCGCGATATTCACGAAGGCCTGACCCAGGATCCACACCATAACGCTGCTGACTGTCACCCGCACGAACGGATCGGTTGAGGCCCGGATGATTCGGATGAACGCGATCGCGAGAATGATGAACAAAATGAGAACGAGGATTGCCCCAAGAAGGCCCAGTTCTTCGCCGATGATCGCGAAAATGAAGTCGTTGTCAGCTTCTGGAAGCCAAGACCACTTGGCTTTCGAGTTGCCGAGACCCACCCCGAACAGTCCTCCGGAGGCCAGCGCCCACCATCCCTGGACGGTTTGCCAGCACAGCCCGTGGTAGTCCGAATCGGTCGCGCATCCGCTTAGCCACGCCTCAATTCGCAGTTGGCGCGAACTGTTCGCGTAGGAGAACACGAGACCGAGGAGTCCAATAACCGTCATCGGAATCACCAGAATTCGCAGGCGCACCCCGGCAAAGAACAGTGCCCCGAAGACGATCGCGACCAGAATGATCGCTGTGCCAAGGTCGCCTCCCACCAGCACCAATCCGATTGCGACGGCCACGACAAGCCCCAGTGGCTTGATGAGTTCGTGCCAATCCCCCAGCACATGCATCTTTTTCGACAGGATCAGTCCGAGCCAAATGACGAGGCCAACTTTAATAATTTCGGAAGGTTGGAAAGAAAACGATCCAAGGTAGAACCAGTTTCGGTTTCCGCCGCTCGCGCGGCCAAGGCTCGTCGCGACAACCAAGAATTGCAGGGCAATGCCGATCAGAAGCGCTGTGCCCGCCCATTTTCGCCAGAATACGGCCGGCATTCTCGCTGCGATGAGCATGAGCGGAATAGCCAGAACGGCGAACAGACTTTGTCGCAGAAACCCGGAGAAGAAATCGTCGGTTGCCTTGTACGACTCCACCGAGGAAGACGACAGCACCATGACGAGCCCGAACACGACAAGGAAAAGGGTTGAGCCGAGCAGAAGGAAATAGTTTCCGGTTTCGGCACCGAAAAGTTTTTTGACCGCGACGACTACCGCTGGTGCAGACTTACCGTTTGGCGTTGGCTGAGCCTGGTTTGGTCCCTCAGCTCGCCGAGTCGGGCGCGGGAGGCTCGTCGTCACGTGCCTCACCTCCCAACATCTCCTGCACAGCATCCGCAAATTTCGTGCCACGGTCTGCGTAATTGGTGAACTGGTCCATTGACGCTGCGGCCGGGGCAAGCAGCACGACATCGCCGTCGGACGCAACTTTGGCCGCCAACAGTACGGCTGTCGGCATTATCTCTTTAGTGTCAAGCGTGTCGACCTCGAAGACCGGTAGTTCCGGGGCGTGTCGTGCGAATGCCGCCCGCAAAACAGTGCGGTCAGTTCCGATCAGAATTGCCGCGCGAAGCCGGTGCGCGACACTGGAAACGAGATCTTCCGGCGAGGAGCCTTTCAGCAACCCACCGACAATCCAGACCACCGAGTCGAATGCGTCGAGTGACGCTCGTGCGGCATGCGGATTTGTCGCCTTCGAATCGTTTACCCACGTCACGCCCTCGCGGTTTCCCACCATTTCCGAGCGGTGATGGTCAGGGCGGAACTGCTTGATTGCGGCCCGAATTGCATCGATTTCGATACCGAACGACCGCGCAAGAGCTGATGCGGCAAGAACATTTGCAACCATGTGCGGACTGCCCAGTTGCTGTTCGGCAAGTTCGCCGATCGTGATGATTTCCAGCGCCGTGGTGTGACGATCGTCCAGGAACGCCCTGTCGCACAGGATTCCGTCGACAACGCCGAGATCACTTTTGGCGGGCACCCCCAGTGAAAAGCCGATGGCACGGCATCCTTCGACAACGTCCGCATCTTCGACAAGCTGCCTGATCGCGTTATCAGCACTGTTGTACACGCACGCGACGTGCGTGTGTTCGTACACTTTTCCTTTCGCGTCGCGATACGCCCGAAACGACCCATGCCAATCGAGATGGTCCTCGGCAATGTTCAGGCACGCACTCGCGTAGGGCGAGATCGACTGGACGTAGTGGAGTTGAAAACTGGAAAGTTCGATAACAAGCACGTCGAAGCCGGCCGGATCACGAATAGCATCCAACACCGGGACGCCAACGTTGCCGACGGGCGCTGCCCGGACGCCACCTGCAACCAGCATGGCCGCTGTCAGTTGCACGGTAGTGGTTTTGCCATTCGTACCGGTGACAGTGATCCATTCTGCAGACGACCCGAGCTTGTCGCGCAGTCGCCAGGCCAGCTCAACGTCTCCCCACAGCGGGATTCCGGACTCCAGTACCCAGGTGACAACCGGATGGGTCGGCGGAAACCCGGGAGACACGACGACCAATTCGGGAGCAAACGCCACAAGTTCGGCTGGCGGCCCATCATCGAGGTCCGCCAAAGCCGTTCGGACAGCAAGCACGTCAAAAATCTGCCGTGTTGCGTCATCCACAGTTTCGGCGGCAACCAGCACCGATGCTCCGAGTTCGGCCATCGTGTCGGCAACCGAGAATCCGGTGAGCCCGGAACCCAGCACGGCAACGCGAAGCCCGCTCCAGTCAGAGTGCCAACTGGTCAGCTGGGCGACCGCCTCGGGCGTTCTGGTTCCGCTGTCGCCGATCATGTGCTTGCTGTGGAGAGCCATTCGAGGTAGAACAGGCCGACCCCTGCGGCAACGAACAGTCCAGAAATGATCCAGAACCGTACGACGATGGTAACTTCTGGCCAGCCTTTCATCTCGAAGTGGTGGTGCAGAGGGCTTGCCCGCCAGATGCGTTTACCTTTCGTGACCTTGAAGTAAAGCCGTTGAATGATGACCTGGCCGGTGATGATCGCGAACAGGCCGCCGATGAAAATGAGCAGCAGTTCTGTGCGGGAGAGGATGGCGAGGGCGGCCAATGCTCCGCCGAGCGCGAACGATCCGGTATCGCCCATCATGATCTGCGCCGGCGATGTGTTCCACCACAGGAACCCGACGAGTGAGCCAACAATGGCTGCGGCGATGGTTGCAAGCTCGAGTGGTTGAGACACGTCGTAGCATTTGGCGAGATTCGATGAGGCAAGGTTCTCGTTGAAGCACGATTGGATCGTTTGCCAGTACCCGATGATGATGTACGACCCGATCGCGAACACTGACGCGCCGGCGGCAAGTCCGTCAAGGCCGTCAGCCAGATTTACTGCATTCGACGCGGCCGTGGTGATGAACACGATCCAGATGACAATTACCGCGATGCCGAGAGCGGACCCGAAAACCACTATGAAATCGAATGGCAGGTCGCGGATAAAGCTGATCGCCGTGGACACCGGGGTGCGATCATTGCTGTCGCGGTAGGTAATGCCGATAAGCGCAAACGCTGTCGCAACGATGACAGAGCCGAGGATCTTGAACTCCCCGCGCAGGCCAAGACTGTTCTGTCGGCTCACCTTCATGAGGTCATCAATGAACCCAATCAGTCCCAGCCCACACATCATCAGGATGACCAGAACCGCACTGGCGCTCGGGCGCCCACCCCCGAGAAGGTGGCCACCGAAATATCCCACGATTGATGCGGTGACAAAAACCAGTCCACCCATCGACGGGGTTCCACGCTTGGTCACGTGGGTTGTCGGGGTGTCGGCTCTCACAAACTGGCCGAGGTTCATTCGACGGAATAGTTTTGCGAACGAGGGTGTCAGCAGGAACGTAAAGAGCAGCGAGATGCCCGCGGCCAGAAGGAGCGCGAGCACTAGAGAATCCCGGCCAGTCGTTCGCCGAGCAGGCGAAGGCCAGCAGAGTTCGACGATTTCACCAGCACAACATCACCCCGCTGCAGTTCGTTATGCAATAGATCGTATGCCTCGTCGGCGCTGTCGACGAGGACCGACTCCCCATCCCAGGACCCTTCGAGTCCCGCCGCATTGTGGATGTGGCGTGCCGCGTGCCCAACCACAATCAACTTTGCGACGTTTAACCTCACGACCAAGCGGCCGATCCTGTCGTGCTCTTCGTCCGCGACCTCACCCAATTCGGCCATCTCGCCGAGCACCGCAATTGACCGGTGCGTTCCCCGCGTGATTTCGGCGAGCGTTTTCAGCGCAGCGACCATGGAATCCGGGCTGGCGTTGTAGGAGTCGTTCACTATCACCGCACCGTTCGGCGCCTCAAGAACTTCCATGCGCCATCGCTCTGCGCGCACCATCGCCTCAAGCCGCGACACGGCATCGGCGGGGTCGACGCCGAACTGTGCTGTGGCTGCAATGGCCGCGATGGCGTTCATGACGTTGTGTTCGCCGAGGATGCTGAGCTGAACCGGGTATTGCTTCCCGAGCGCATCGAGCTGGAATCGGGTGCCCGCCACCGAAACGGCGATATCGCTTGCCCTGAAGTCTGCACTGTCACTGAGCCCGAAGAACACCGGTGACGCGGCCGTAAGCGGTGCCATTTCTACAACAAGCTCGTCGTCCGCGTTGAAAACGGCAACCGCGCTCTCCGGCAGCGAGACCACAATCTCCGACTTCGCCTTCTGCGTCTGTTGGATGCTTCCGAACCCGCCGGCATGGGCCAGACCAACTTTCAGAACGATGGCGACATCCGGTACGACAATCGACACCAGGTGTGCTATCTCGCCCGGCGCGCTCGCTCCCATTTCGACCACGAGGAAGGCGGTGCCCTCATCCACCCCCAACATGGAAAGCGGAGCACCGACCTGATTGTTGAAAGAGCCCTGAGGGGCAACAACTCGGCCTTCGGGCTCGAGGATGGCCCGCACCATATTTTTTGTCGTCGTCTTACCGTTCGATCCGGTCATCGCGATCACTCGGAGGTGACCGAGTGCGCGAACCCGAGCAACGACGTCGCGCGCAAGAGCAGCCAACGCGACAAGCGTGTCCTTGACCACAATTACCGGAACGTCGACGTCAAGTGCGCGCTCAGCGATAATGGCCACCGCGCCACCCTCCACCGCCGCCGTGGCGAAAAGATGACCATCCGTCTTCTCACCGCGCAGTGCGAAGAACAGACTGCCTTCCCGTGCCAGTCGAGAATCGACGACGACCGGGCCTGAAACGATGTGATTGCCCTCAGCGCCCGCGTCAAGCGAACCGTCAAGCATCGTGGCAAGCTCAGTGAGGCTGAGCGCGATCACCAGCCCGCCTCTCGGAGGGCAGCGCGTGCCTCAGCTCGGGCGGAGTAGGGGGTTCTCACACCCTCGATGTCACGGTAGTCCTGATGGCCTGGCCCGGCCCAGAGGATCGAATCGCCCTCGATCGCCAGCGACACTGCGTGGCGTATTGCGTGCTCCGGTGGGCTCACTTCGTGCAGCTCAGCCTGATGCTCGGCGAGTGCCGCACCGTCGATCAGCATTCGGCGAATCGACTCGGCGTTTTCGAATCGTGGATGGTGATCGGTGATGACAAGGATGTCGGAATATTCGGACGCAACGCGCCCCATCTCGTGTCGCTTCGTGGCGTCCCGATCCCCGTCCGCACCCACAACCATGATCACTTTGCCGCTGGTCACGTTGCGTACCGCGGTCAATGTATTGAGGAACGCATCAGGGCTGTGTCCGAAATCAACGAAAACGGTCGGCCCGGAGGTGCCGGACACGCGTTCCGTCCGACCGGGAAGGTAGGCATCGATTCCGCCGGAAATAGCGTGCCCAATTGCCTCAAGCTCGAATCCGGACTCCACGAGCATGACGATGGCTAATCCGGCGTTTGCCGCCATGTGCCAACCGATGACCGGGACCGTCGTCTCGAGTGAGCGATTCTCTGGCCCGGTGAGACGGAAAGCTGTTCGCTCCGCCCGCTCCTCAATCATTTCGACATTCCACTCCCCCACCGTTTCGGGGATCGCCGACACGGTGGTCACCGGAATGTGGGACCCTTCAACGACTTTCCGGCCCCAGGACGTGTCCAGTGACACGACGCCGCGCTTTCCTCGCTCCGGCTCAAAGAGGGCGAGTTTCGCCAAAAAATACTCGTCCATGTCGATGTAGTCGTCGAGGTGGTCGTGGCTGAGATTCGTGAACGCGACAACATCGAATACGACGCCATCAACACGATGACGGCTGAGCGCTTGTGCACTCACCTCAACCGCGACGGCTCGGACTTCGCTTTCTCGCATTCGCGCAAGGAGCGCGTGCAGCTCGCTCGCTTCCGGCGTGGTGAGGCGGCTGACAACGCTGAGGTCACCGATGTGACGCTCCGCAGTAGAACTGAGACCGGTGACAAGACCAAGCTGTTTGAGGATGGCCTCAAGCAGGTACGCGGTTGAGGTCTTCCCGTTGGTTCCGGTGATTCCGAAAAGCAGTGGCGGCCGATCGTTGGTTTGGTACACCCAGGCCGATATGTCGCCCAACGCGGCCCGTGGCGACTCGACGGTGATGACGGGCAACCCGCACCCTGCAGCAAGTTCAGCGCCAGCCGGGTCTGTGAGCACCGCTACTGCGCCGCGCTGTTTTGCATCGTTCGCATAACTCGCACCGTGACTGTGTTCGCCGGCCAACCCGACGAACAGGTCGCCGGGTTCAACCTCGCTCGTGCGGACGGTGACACCGCTGATCTCGACCCCGTCAAAGCTGCCGTTGCAGTCCAGCCCGAACTCGTCGATCATTCGCGAGAGTGGTCTAGCCAGCGGATGCTCGGGTCTCAGGACCGGTGGAATCCGATCGGTCAAAGCATCCTCTTTCTACCAGGTTGTCGGATAGCCAGGTGCGGCCTTGATTGACGGTGGAACCCGGTACGTCTTGAGCACCTGCGCCATGATCTTATGAAACGTTGGCGCCGCCGCGGCGGACGTCTTCATAATATGCGGTTTTACGTAGGTGACGATGACGACGTATTGCGGATTGTCCGCGGGAGCAATGCCGGTGACAGAAACGATGTAGTCGTTGCCGTACCCGCCGGTGGGTCTGGCAACCTGCGCCGTTCCGGTTTTCGCGGCGATCTGGTAGCCGGGAATGCTCAGCTGGGACGACAGCCAACCTCCGGTCACTACGCTTTCGAGCATCTTCACTGTCGTTTGTGCAGCCTTCTGGGAGACAACCTGGGTTCCCTGTGTCGATGGGGCCTCGGTAACGGTTCCGTCCGGACCGGTGCATCCTTCCACCAGAGCCAGTGGCAGCCGGTTGCCGCCGTTGGCGACGCCCTGATAGGCACTGAGCATCTGGGCAAACGTGACGGAGACGCCTTGCCCGTAGGTGGTGTCGTAGTTCTGCTGGGTGTTCCAGTCCTTGGCCAGGATGCCGCCGGCTTCCCCTTGAAAGTGGATGGGCGTTGCCTCGCCGAACCCGTACTTCCGTAGGTAGTCGTACCGGACGCTGGCAGGCAGCCGGGTTCCCAGCATGGACATTCCGACATTGGATGACTGCTCAAGCACGCCGGTGAGCGTCCAGTGCATCGGCGCGTGGAAGGTCGCGTCCCTGATCCGAGCGCCGTCGGGTGTGCGCCAAATTTCCGGAACAGTGACCTGGGTTGTCGGTGACGCAGCTCGCTGATCGATAAGCATCGACGCGGTGATGCCCTTCATGATCGATCCAGGCTCAAACATGTAGCTGAATGCCCGGGAGCCGAAGAATGCGGTGGAGGAACTGCTGACGTTGTTTGGATCCACTGACGGATAATCGGCCAAAGCCATCAGGTGTCCGTCGCTGACCCTGACAACGCCCGCCATCGCAGACTCTGCACCAATGGCGTTAGCCTGCTCGGCGATTGCCTGCTGCACGAACCACTGCAGGTCGCTGTCAATGGTGAGTTTAAGGGTCCCTCCGGGAACAGCCTGTATTGTGGTCACGGTGCTTCCAGGGATTCGAACACCGTCCGCTCCCCGCTCATAGGTTGAGGCGCCGTCGGTGCTCGCCAGACAGCGATCTTGCGTGAATTCAAGGCCATTCTGGGGCCCATCGGTTCCGACAAATCCGACCAGGTTGCCCGCAACGCTGCCGGCGGGATACGTGCGGTGAGGTTTCGCTCTCGGATACACCCACGGAATCCCGAGGTCGCGAATGGACCGGAATGTTGGAGTGTCAACGCCTTTGACCAGGTAGGTGAAATCGGAGGTCGGGTCTGTTGTCAGGGCGAGGAGCATGGCGTTCGGTGACGCCTTGGTTAGCGCTGAAATCTCGCTGACGGCCTGCTGCACGCTCACATCGGTGACGGTGCCGTCGGCATTTTTCCTCGTGAATGGCTTCGCGTAGCGCGGTGACGCGGTGATGTCATAGCGCGTGACGCTGTCGGCGAGCACAATGCCGTTCGTGTCGACGATCGTTCCGCGCGGCGCAGGGTCAACCGACGCAACCGCGCGCTTGTCCGACGATGCCGCATTCAATTCTGCTGCGCGAACGACCTGAATGTCGACGAGGCGCACCACAAACACGGCCACGAGGGCGAACGTGATGAGAATGGCGACGGCCAGGCGCCTGCGAGTCGTTCGCGATTGCTTCACGTGGCCTGTCCCCTCACCCTGTCCTGGCGGTTTAGCGGGTGACCGGAGACGGCAACCCCACCGGGGTCGAGGGTATCGAGCCGGTAGGCGTAATCGTTCCAGGCGCGCCTACATCCTGCCCGGTCTGCTGGGCCGCCGCTGGTGTCACTATGGCCACCCCGGTGAGGAGTTCATTGGGAATGAGCGCTCCTCCATCGGCGGCGAACGTGATGCCATCACTCGCTCGCGCGGCGACCGGCGCACCGAGGACAACTCCGTCGGAGAGTCGAAGGTATGCCATTGACGAGCTACTCACCATACCGAGGGCGACGGCATTGGCTGCAAGGTGCTGCGGCGAATTGAGCACCTGAAGTTCTTCGGTGATGGACTGCGTGTCGCGGGATAGCTCACGCTGTTGCTGCTGGAGTCCGGAGATCTGGTACGCGCCATCGGAGACGACGATGCTCAGTAGTAGTTGGGCAACAAGGATGGCGAACAGTCCTGCGACCGTCACGAGCGCGTAGACCGCACGGGGGCGTGCTTTGCGCTGGGTTCTGGACGGAACTATCTCAATGTGCCGGGAGGGCGAAGATTGCGGCGCGCGCGCCGGGGCGACACGCGCCGTTGCCAGTGCACTCATGCTGCCCTCCACACTCGTTCTGCTGCACGCAGCCGGACCGGCTTGGCGCGGGGATTGTCGTTGATGTCGTCTGCTGAGGCCAGTTCTGCACCGCGAACGAGCAGGGTGAGCTCTGGGCGATGCTCCGGAAGTTCGACCGGGAGCCCGGCAGGTGCGCTCGACGCAGCGCCTGAAGCGAACGCGCGCTTGACGATGCGATCCTCGAGCGATTGGTAGGCGAGCACGACGATTCGTCCGCCGACCGCCAGTGCGTCCAGTGCTGCGGGGATTGCGCGTTCCAGCACGGCAAGCTCCTGGTTGACTTCGATGCGCAATGCCTGGAACACACGCTTCGCTGGGTGACCGGCTCGACGCTGTGACGCTGGCGTCGCCGCGGAGATGATGTCAACCAATTGCGCAGAGCGCGTGATCGGTGTTTCCTCGCGCTGTTCCACAATTTTTTTTGCGTACCGGGGCGCCAACTTCTCTTCGCCGTAGCGGTAGAAGATGGTGCGCAGTTCGGTTTCGCTATATTCCGCGAGAATCCGCTCTGCGGTCAGTGGGGCAGTTTTGTCCATGCGCATGTCCAGCGGCGCATCCTGCGAATAGGAGAAGCCGCGTTCGACACGGTCCAATTGGAGCGAGGACACGCCAAGGTCGAACAGAATGCCCGAGGCTTCCTGGAGTGAGTGCTGTTTCAGCGCGGCCGCAATGTTGTCGTACACGGTGTGCACCAGGTGCACACGGTCGCCGAACCTGGCAAGCCGCTCACCGGCGATGGCCAGCGCATCGGGGTCCCGATCGAGTCCGATCAGGATAAGTTCATCAAATCGCTCAAGGAATGCTTCGGCGTGTCCGCCCATGCCCAGTGTTGCATCGACAAGCACCGACCCTGGCTGGTGGAGTACCGGTGAAAGCAGTTCAATGGTGCGCTCCAGCATGACTGGGTCGTGGATGTCGTTGTATGAAGATTCGGGTTTCGTCATAGCTGTGGCGACTCGTTGCCCCTTTTTCCTGATTCCCCTCCGCACCGGACCTGGCACGGGGGAAGTGTGTCAGGGCCGGACTCGGCTGGGAGTCAGGAACAAGGCGCTAGAAAAGTCCAGGAATCACCTCCTCGGTAATTTCGGAGAAGCTGCTTTCCTGGTTGGCGTAGTACTCGTTCCAGGCCTCGGTGTCCCAGATCTCTGCGCGGTTGCCTGCGCCGATCACTGTCAGGTCGCGGTCGAGGCCGGCGTAGCTGCGCAGCAGGCTCGGCAGGGTGACTCTGTGCTGCTTGTCTGGTACTTCTGCGTGTGCGCCGGAGAGGAAGAGGCGCAGGTAGTCGCGCGCCTGCTTGCTGGTGACCGGTGCCTGGCGGATCTTGTCGTGCAGCTCTTCAAACTCACGGGTGCTGTACACGAACAGGCAACGCTCCTGGCCGCTGGTGACAACAATGCCAGCTTCCAGTTCGTCCCAGAACTTTGCCGGGAGGATGATGCGCCCTTTGTCGTCGAGTTTTGGGGCATAGGTACCAAGGAACATCCGCGGTCCTCCCCCTCGTTCTCCGGCCCGGATTCAGGTTGGCTCCACTTTACTCCACTTTCAACCACAAAACAACGAATCTTGCCCAACTTCTTTCCAGCGTGTCACATAGATGCCTGAGGACACAGTGATCGGTCAAGTGGAGGGTCGTGGAGCAGCACGGCCTGAAAATGGGCAAAAAAATGGGGCCGACCGGAGTCGACCCGTGACGCTTTAACGCTGTTTCAGTTGCCGTGCTCTTCCTGGCGCTTGTCCCAACGGTCGTTCATGCGGGCCATGAAGCCTACGTTCTGCGCTCCGGGTCGGGATTCAGTTTCCGAGGCGACCGCGACGGTCTTCGATCGCGTCAGCGCAAGCAGTGCGCCAACAAACATGACGACGAACCCGAGTATCCCAATGATCGGCAACCGAGTGGCAATTCCCACAACGATGGTGACAACACCGACCACCCCAACCAGAATTCCGATCACGATCATCCGATAATTCGGTCGGCTACTGCCGTTGCTGATGGTCGCCACAAAGTCGGCATCGTTGCTGTAGAGCCCACGCTCCATCTCTTCAAGGAGTCGCTGCTCTTGCTCGGATAGCGGCATGGTCACTCCCCTCAGGCATGAGATAGGCGCTGTCTTAACACCCATTGTATGCTCACCCGCGTGGCTAGGCTATAAAGGTGGCTGAGAGTACGCGGTTAGTCGATCTGGTGCAGGATGCCCTGGATGCCTTCCTCGACGAACGCGAACCTCAATTGGCAGGTGTCGCTGCAGAGTTGACCGGATTTCTTGACTATGCGCGTGATCTTCTCCGCGGCGGAAAACGATTCCGCGCCCTCTTCTGTTACTGGGGCTGGCAGTCGGTGAGCGGACTTCAGACCGGCGTCGACACTTTCTTGGACGAATCTGAACCTCGCGGGTTGGACGGCGTCGTGCGCGCCGCGCGCGCGCTGGAATTGTTCCACGCCGCAGCGTTGGTACACGACGACATCATTGACAGCTCTGACACCCGTCGCGGCGGACCTGCGGTTCATCGCCGATTCGAAGAGCAACACAGGGCAGGAGGTTGGACCGGAGACCCGGAGAACTTCGGCCGGTCCGCGGCGATGCTGTTCGGCGACCTTTTGCTGGCCTGGAGCGAGGAAGCGTTCGACGACGCCGTTGGTGACATCCCGCGTGATGCCGCGAAGGCGGCGAGAGCCGAGTTCAATCAGATGCGCACCGAGGTGATGCTCGGTCAGTATTTGGACATTCTTGATGAGCAATCGTGGCGTAACCACCCGGAGTCGGAAATGCTGTCCCGTGCGCACCGTGTCATCGTATACAAGTCGGCGAAATACAGTGTCGAAGCACCACTGCTGATCGGCGCTGTGCTCGGTGGAGCAACCGCGGCCCAACTCGCGTCGCTGAGTGCGTTCGGGCTGCCGCTCGGAATTGCCTACCAACTACGAGACGACCTCCTTGGCGTGTTCGGAGATCCGCGGGTCACCGGCAAACCGGCCGGAGATGACCTGCTTGAAGGCAAGAGGACGGTTCTCATCGCCTTGGCCAGAACTAAACTCCCGCCGCACGCAGCGCGCTTTCTCGACGAGCTTCTCGGAGATCGCTCGCTGGGACCGGATCAGGTTCGGATGCTCCAGACAGCGATTAAGGACAGCGGCGCCGTCGACCATGTTGAACGCATCATTCAGCACAATGTCTCGCTGGCCACGGCAGCGCTGAACGATGCGTCTCTCACTGCAAGTTCGCGCGAACAGTTGCTCGAGTTGGCCAGCGAAGCGACCCGACGCACTTCCTGAGCTGTCGCTTAGAAACCGAGAGCCTGAGCGACCCTGCGAACTTCGGCTTTGCGTCCGGCTCTCAACGCGGTGATTGGCGATACCCCCAGAGACTCCTCGGTGGCCAACAACCAGTGCATTGCTTCCTCGTCAGAGAATCCACTGTCCGCCAAAAGCGTGAGTGTTCCACGTAATTCCGGTAACACTTCGCGGTCCCGGATGAAGAGCTCTGGAACCTGCCAAACACCGTTGACTCGGATTGCCAGGAGCGAGCGGTCCTCGATGAGCCTGCGCACCCTGCTGACGCCAATGCCAAGGATCTCGACAAGGTCGGGGATCGTCAACCAACGAATTTCGGCGTTTTCTACCACGCCTCCAGCCTGTCAGAACAGTCGCCAACTTTCAGGGCGACACCCGGCAAACCCAGCAGGTTAACTCCAATCACATTGGCCACAGTAATTGACAGTCGTATATAACTGTGCCAGTTTTGTTCTGAGGAATTAGCGCGCGAAAAGCGCAACTGGGGACAAATGGCTGGGGCTCGGCAATGATCGAACGACGCGACACGATGCGGACACTCTCGCGGAACGCACGACACGCAACACCAAAGGCATCCACAAAGATCGCTAGAGGGGCATTTAATACTCTGCCCTTCCTGCTCGTCGGTTCGATGGCCGTAAGCCTCAATATCACCGGGCCGATTGGCGGGCAGATCCAGAAAAACACGGAAAAGCCAAAAGATTCCAACTCCCAGCTGCGACAGGCAATCCGCGCAGCCATGGCCCAACAAGCCCAGGACATGATGGCAACGGCCTCTGATTCAACGACCGGAACTGATGCCGGTGTCGCACGCCTCGCGCCAGCCAGTTATCGTGTTGCCGGCGGCGACACGGTCAGCGGAATCGCCGCACGCTACGGTCTCGCAACCGCCTCCGTGCTCGCACTGAACGGCCTGGGCTGGAAGTCGATCATTTTCCCCGGTCAAGTACTTAGGCTGGGCAACGGAGCGAGTCCGCAAAAGCCGGCCGCGCCTGCGCCAACCACCTCGAGCCGGTACATCATTGTCAGCGGTGACACCATCGGTGGTATCGCGGCACGGTTTTCCGTCACGACCCAGGCAATTCTCACTGCGAATGGGCTCGGCTGGTCGAGCATTATCTACCCTGGCCAGAGAATTGCCATCCCAGGGCACGCGGGGAAACCCACCCAAGGACCCACGCCACCTTCCGCGCCGCCCGTCACCATTGTCCCGGTCTTCGACGTTACGCCTATCGCACCGGTCCCGGTGCGTTACGTGATCAAGCCGGGTGACACTATCGAGCACATCGCCGCTCGGTTCGGTGTTTCTCAGTCATCAATTTTTGCCGCAAATTCGCTCACGCGGACCAGCATCATTTACGTGGGTCGCACCTTAATCATCCGTGGTCCGAACACCTCGTCGGCAGGATTCGGCGACGCCATCGCCATTCTTACGCCAGACATGGAAGCAAACGCGAGGACCATCCTGTCTGTCGGTCGATCGCTCGGCGTCCCAAAATACGGGCTGGTCATCGCGTTGGCAGCCGCAATGCAGGAATCGACTCTGCGAAACCTGAACTACGGCGACCGCGACTCTCTGGGGTTATTCCAGCAGCGTCCAAGCACCGGGTGGGGTGCGCCAGCCAAGGTCAGAAACACGGTGTATGCCAGCAAACTGTTCTTCGGTGGTCCGGCCAATCCCAATAAAGGCAACACCAAGGGATTGCTGGACATTGCCGGCTGGCAGTCGATGACTCTCACCAGAGCCGCCCAGGCCGTACAGCGCTCAGCGTACCCAGACGCATACGCGAAATGGGAAGTGTCCGCTCGCGCCTGGTTGAAGCAGCTTTCCTAAACAGGGCCCAAACCACCCGTTCACGGTGTTTTACCGGGATCAACGGGAGCCAGCTACCTAGACTCAAGCGGTGAGCAACAACTCCGCCGACCCCCTGATCGGCCGTCTCATCGACGGTCGCTACCAGGTGCGCTCACGCATTGCCCGTGGCGGGATGGCCACTGTCTACCTTGCGACAGATTTGCGGCTTGAACGCCGCGTCGCGATCAAGGTCATGCACGGCCACCTCGCGGACGATACCCAGTACAAGGCTCGCTTCATCCAGGAGGCGCGGTCGGCCGCACGACTGGCGCACCCGAACGTCGTTAACGTCTACGACCAGGGGCAGGACGCAGAGACCGCATACCTGGTGATGGAGTATTTGCCCGGCATCACACTGCGGGAACTCCTCCACGAACATCCAGTACTGACGACAGCCCAGGCGATGGACATTATGGAGGCTGTGCTGTCCGGGCTTGCCGCAGCTCACCGGAACGGGATCGTGCACCGCGACCTCAAACCTGAGAATGTTCTTCTTGCCGACGATGGCCGGATCAAGATCAGCGACTTCGGTCTGGCCAGAGCCGCGACCGCCCAGACCGCTACCGGCAACGCGCTGCTTGGCACAATCGCCTACCTCTCCCCCGAGCTTGTTACGCGAGGCATTGCCGATGCCAGAAGCGACATCTACGCGGTGGGCATCATGCTGTACGAGATGCTCGCCGGTGAACAGCCGTTCAAGGGTGAGCAAGCGTTCCAGATCGCCCAACAGCACGCGAACGACACGGTGCCGACACCGAGCAGTAAGAATCCGCGTGTTCCAGCAGAACTCGACGAGCTTGTGTTATGGGCAACCGCGAGGGATCCGGAGCAGCGCCCGCGGGACGCCAAGGCCATGCTCGACCAAATGTTGGAAACGCAAGCCATCGTCAATGCTGGTGAGGCGACTCCGGTCACTTCAGCGATGCAACAGACCATGGTAATGCCCCCGTCCGGTTTCGCCTCAAACGCCCAAACCCAGGTTCTCGGCACCCGCGCGGCACACCGTACCGGTCCTGTTGCGCTCGACAGCGCGCAGGTGCTGGGGCGGAATTCGGAGAAACGTAAGGCCAGGGGCGCGTGGCTGTTCGCCCTGGTCATCATGTTGGCAACACTGGCCGGGGCGACCGGCTGGTATTTCGGCGCTGGCCCTGGCTCAAAGGTGTTCATCCCGACGGTGACAAACCAGAGTGTCACGGTGGCGACCCACACGCTGACACAGGCGGACCTGGTTGTAGATCCACAACTGCAACACGCGTTCAGCCTGACGGTGGCGCCAGGGGCAGTCGTTGGGACAACGCCGGAAGCCGGTTCTGCTGTTGCCCATGGCGCGACTGTCAAGCTCATCGTCTCCGATGGCCCAAAGTCTCTCCCGCTGCCGAAACTGGTGGGGGAGACTGAAGATGCTGCCCGCGGACTTATCGGTGACAGGTTCACCATTCAGGAGTCCCGGTACCAATTTGACGCAAAGGTCCCAGGCGGTGTCGTGATCGCCGCGCTCGGGCTCAACAAGGAGGGCAAGACACTGGATTTGAACACGGTGTCGGAGTACTGGCAGGGGCAACCGATCACGCTGGTGGTTTCTCTCGGAGCGATCCCGGAGGTGTCAGGTTTGAGTGTTGACGACGCCAACAAAGCTCTCAAACAGAAAGACCTCACCGGGTCAACGTCGGAAGGGCTGCACAACTGGAGTGACACTGTCGATAAGGGCAAAGTCATCGGGATCAAGCCGCCCGCCGATGGTGCACCGGTCACGAAGGGGACCGTGCTTCAGCTCATCGTGTCCGACGGTGTCGAGCAGGTCACGGTGCCGGATATTGTCGGCACGGTGTGGAGCGAAGCTCGCGACACCCTCACCAGGCTGGGATTCAAATACCAGGCGAGCGACTTCGCGGAAACGTTCCCCAACGCGTGCACGGTCAAAAAGATTTCACCAGGGGAAGGTTCCTCCGCAGACAAGGGTTCAACCGTCAAGGTGACAACGCAGTGCATCTTTAACGGCTAGCGCGCGGCAAGCTCCTCAGCG
>JBDSZO010000145.1:0-2725 GCA_039925105.1 Terrimesophilobacter sp.
GCAGCATACCCGCTGTTAGGCTTACCTAAGTTGGGCCACAAAAAACGTGTCGGCCCAGACGAACGGGCAAGCCGCCGGAAAGGGCAAGTCGCCACATGGGTTACATCAAGTCTGCCGCTCTCGAAGAGACCGGCTACGTCGTGCTCGATCGCTACAACCAGGAACTCGACCCGAAGGAATGGCTCGACATCGAGTTCGTTGACTGGAAGTCGTCCGGGGAGACCCGGTTTGCGCCGCTGGCGTCAAAAAATGGCGAGATAGAGTGCAACGGTTTCTGGCACGGCGAGAACCCGCGGACCGACAAGCACGGTGTCTGGATTGATTCGCAAACCGAAAAAGCTCCAAACCTGACCCGCAGGGCCCAAGAACCCGGTGCCGACGTTGGCCGTTGCCGTGTGATTGAGCTGCAGCCGACCGGCTACGCGGACTGCCTGTACAACCTCCACCAGGACGACAATAACCGCCTGAACCCCGACGGCACCGGCTGGGTCGTCCGCGGATTCTTTAACCTCACGGACGACAAAGACAGCTATTTTGTTCTGCGCGAGAACCGCACAGATCCCAGCGTCGAGTACCACATCGCTCTTCCCGCCGGCGCACAGCTCATTGTCGACACGCAGCGCCTCTGGCACGCCACAACGCTCAACGGCGATACACCGCGCTACTGCTTGATCACCTCCTGGGAGTCCGGTCCGGAACTTGACGCTTACATCGCTAAGTACAACGGCAAATCCCGCGTGCCAAACTATGAGGTGCCCCAGGACATTCTGGATGCTGGGCAAGCCGAGCAGACCCGTCGGATTGCTGAGCGCGCCGCCTACTTTGCCGCCCGCGGTAAGGCCGAAACGACGGCGATGAGCGAAGCCTAATCCGGCCTACAGTTCGAGAGATTCGCCGGGTTCAAGAGGGAAGAACTCTCCGCCTGCGGCCTCGGTAGCGAACTGGATTCGCGCATTCGACATCTGCTTCCCAGCAGTGGAAAGCACCATCTCGTGCGTCGGGAAGCTGCGTCGCGGTTTCACCTCGGACAGGTAATCCATGACTTCAGCGATTTTGAGCCAGGGTGCGCCCGCAGGCGCAGCAAGCGTGCCAACTGCGACGCCGTCAGGAATGGTGAACGAGTCACCGGCGTAGTAGAGCTCGTCGTTGATGAGCACACCGACATTGTCGACGACGGGAATCGACGAGTGTATAACCGCGTGCTTTCCACCGAAGAAGCGCATGGTGAAGGGGTCAACCTCAACGGTGTCGCCACCGCTCACCACCTCGATGGTGAAGTCGGATGCGGAAGCGGCGACCCCGGCGGGGCCGAGGATGCGGACATCCGGGTTGAGTTTCTGGATCTGCTCGAGTTGTTCTGGCGTCCAGTGGTCGGCATGTTCGTGAGTGATCACGATGCAGACGACGTCAACAATTCCGACCAGAAGAGTCGTGAACGATCCGGGGTCGATAACGAGCTTTTTCCCCGCGCTTTCAATCGTGAGGCAGGCGTGCTCCTGTTTGGTGACCTTCATGAAAAAAGTTTAGTCTGCAACTCTTGCGGTGAATACCCCTAGGGGGTATAGTCAAGGCCATGTCTGAGAACAAAAGCACACAAAGTCATGAAGAGCACGGTGGTCACGGAGACCACGGTTTACTTGACGACAGTGACGACCGCCGACCGGGACGGGCGACGGCGCTGGCGTCGCAGCATGGGCCAGAAATGGCCCGTGCTCATAGCTCCAGCGCGCACGACCACAGCGCGCACGATCCAGGGCAATTCAAACGCAAGTTCTGGTTGACTCTTGCACTGACGATCCCCACCGTCGTCTTCTCGCACGGGTTGCAGGAGATCCTTGGCCTGACCGGTCCGCGCTTCCCAGGCAGTCACTACATTCCGGCGGTGTTCGGTGTCGCCGTGTTCTTCTACGGCGGTTGGGTGTTCCTCACCGGCGCGGTCAGCGAACTTCGTGCACGCAAGCCGGGAATGATGACGCTGATCTCTCTGGCGATCCTTGTGGCGTTCGGCTACTCCTCCGCCGTCACACTCGGACTCAACGGCATGGACTTCTGGTGGGAGCTCGGCACCCTCATTACGATCATGCTGCTCGGGCACTGGCTCGAGATGGCTGCCGTCATGGGCGCACAGGATGCGCTCGGCGAGCTCGCCAAACTCATTCCCGATGAGGCGGAACAGGTTGTCGGGGACTCGACCGAGATTGTGCGCGTTGCAGAGTTGGCGCTCGGCGATCACGTTCTCGTGCGCCCTGGCGCACGCATCCCTGTCGACGGGCAGATCATCGACGGCGCCTCCGATGTTGACGAGGCGCTCCTGACCGGAGAATCAACTCCGGTTGAGAAAGCGGTCGGCGCAACGGTGATCGCTGGCAGTATTAATGGCGGTGGTTCTTTGACCGTTCGCGTGGACAAGCTCGGTGATGACACCGCGCTCGCCGGTGTCATGAAAATGGTGGCGGAGGCACAGGCCAGCAAATCTGGCGCACAAATTCTGGCCGACCGGGCCGCCGCATGGCTGTTCTATCTCGCCATCGCCGCCGCGCTGATCACACTCGTCGTCTGGTTGTTGTTGCGTCCAGACCAGCCGAACTTCGTACTCGAACGCGTCGTCACGGTGCTGGTCATCGCCTGCCCGCACGCACTGGGGCTTGCCATCCCGCTGGTGGCACAGATCTCCACATCGCTTGGCGCAAAGAACGGTTTGCTGATCAAGAACCGCAGTTCTCTC
>JBDSZO010000146.1:0-2909 GCA_039925105.1 Terrimesophilobacter sp.
GGATGTCCTGCACAACAGGTCGGGCGAATTGCGGTAACGGGCGTTGCAAGGTAGCTTGTTGTGCATGGTAGCGGATGTCGGCGCGCAGCTTCGCAGAGGTGTTGTCGAGTATTGCGTGCTCGGGCTACTTTCTCGGGAAGCCATGTACGGCTGGCAACTCTCGGAAACGCTGACCGGCCGAGGGCTCATCGCGAGCATTGGCACGCTATATCCGATGCTGAGTCGACTGCGAATGCAGGGGCTTGTCAGCAGTTTTGACCAGGCATCCGATGCCGGACCAGCGCGCAAGTATTACCGACTGACCGCCGCAGGCATCACCGAGTTGGAAGCGTTTCGCGACCAGTGGGGACCGTTCGTCGTGACCGTTGACGAACTGATTGGAAAGGACAGACACGAATGAGCGAGAACACCCGCCCGCAGGTGGTGCGCAGCTACCTGAGTCAACTCGACGTCGCGCTGGACGGCGTGCCGGGTCGGGCGCGTCGCGCCATCCTCGACGGTGCGGCAGAAGAGCTGGAAGGATTGGATGCCGCTTCGGCGGCACAGCGCATCGAAGAGTTGGGGGATCCCGAGTTCATCGCAGCGGCAGCGCGGGCCGAGTCCGGCGTCGTGGCCGACGTGGCGGGTGTAGGTGGCATCCGTGCCACTCCCTCGCCTGCCGGCACAGATTCGTCGGCGGTGACCGGCCACGGCGCTCCGGCAGCGCTGGCGGCCTCGCCAGCGAACCGTCGCTCAGGCGATGCACGCTGGTACATCGTGCTTTCGAGTCTTCTAGTCGCGTTTGGTGGGGTCGTCGTACCGCTGCTCGGCTGGGTGTTCGGGCTTGCCATGGTGTGGGTGTCGAAGAGTTGGCGCTTGTGGGAGAAATGGGTAGCAACCCTCACCCCACCGATTACTATCGCGTTTTCAGTGCTGATGATGGGCGTCGTGCGCGGAGCGAGCGACAGCCAAAGCAGCGAGGGCGCAAATCCGTTGCTCCCGTCCATGCCAGATTCACTGTTCTCGAACCTGTTCCTGTTGGTCGGGCTCAACGCGGTCGTCGGTATCTGGCTGCTGTGGAGGGGGCTGCGGGGCACGCACACACAGCTCACCTAGAATTGCAGCGATGACTGCCACCTCGAGTTCTGCCCCCGTCACGACCGCAACCAGCTCCGACATTCGCCTACGATTCTGCCCGTCACCGACCGGCACGCCCCACGTCGGGCTGATTCGCACAGCCCTGTTCAACTGGGCGTACGCGCGTCACACCGGCGGCAAGCTGGTTTTCCGCATTGAGGACACGGATGCCGCCCGCGACAGCGAGGAAAGTTACCTGCAACTGCTTGATGGCCTCGGCTGGCTCGGCATTGACTGGGATGAGGGCGAAGGGGTTGGCGGGCCGCACGGACCGTACCGGCAGTCTCAGCGCGGCGAGATTTATCAGGGCGTGATCGAGCAACTGAAGACATCCGGCCACCTGTACGAGAGCTTTGCGAACGGTGAGGAGATCGAGGCTCGAAACGTCGCAAACGGACGCGACCCGAAGCAGGGTTACGACAACTTCGAGCGCGACCTCACCGAGGCGCAGCGCGCCGCCTACCGTGCGGAGGGGCGCGAGCCTGCACTGCGACTCCGGGTTCCCGATACCGACCTGAGCTTTGACGACCTGGTGCGCGGGGAGATCACCTTCCCGGCGGGAAGCTTCACCGACTTCGTCGTGGTTCGCCCAAACGGAGCCCCGCTCTACACCTTCGTCAATCCGGTTGACGATGCCCTCATGGGTGTGACGCACGTGCTTCGCGGCGAAGACCTGCTCTCATCCACTCCGCGTCAGATCGCGCTGTACCACGCGCTCTTCGAGATCGGCGTGGCCGCCGCGATCCCGCGCTTCGGCCACCTGCCGTACGTGATGGGCGAGGGAAACAAGAAGCTTTCCAAGCGCGACCCGGAGTCGAGCCTGTTCCACCACCGTGATCGCGGATTCATCCGCGAGGGTCTGCTCAATTACCTGTCGCTACTCGGATGGTCCCTCGCGCCCGACCGCGACGTGTTCTCGATCGACGAGATGGTGGCGGCATTCGACGTCGAAAACGTCAATCCGAGCCCGGCCCGCTTTGACCTGAAGAAGGCCGAGTCGATCAACGGCGATCAGATTCGGGTTCTGGAAACCGATGACTTTGCCGAGCGGATGCTTCCCTACCTTGGCGAGCTTGTCATAACGGATGCGCACCGCGAATTGTTGCGCCGTGCGGCCCCGCTCGTGCAGGAACGCATGCAACTGCTGGGCGAGGCCCCTGGCCTACTCGCCTTCCTGTTTACGGCGGATGACGAGCTCGTGTTCGATGCGGACGCAATGCCTGGCGACGGCGGGCCGACGGTTCTCGCGGTCTCCACCAACGCGCTCCAAAAGCTCGACACCTGGACTCACGAGAGAATCGAGGCAACGCTCCGTGGTGCGCTCATCGACGAACTTGGGTTGAAGCCGCGTCTTGCCTTTGGCCCTCTCCGCACGGCCATCTCTGGTCGTCGGATCAGCCCACCCCTGTTCGAGTCGATGGAGCTGCTCGGCAAGGTCTCGACGCTGGCGAGGATCGCGAGGCTGGCGGAACGTCTGTGAGTGGGCTGCCCGGAAACAGTCAGGTACACGATCGAGGGTCCAGGGATGTCGACGTCGTCGTCATCGGAGCCGGCCCGGCTGGCGATGTGACACCGCCAGGCCCGAAACAACTCAACATTGCCGCCGGTGCTGGCGCCATGGTCGCCGACGGGATCAATCGCGACGGGATGCTGGGGCTTCCCGCAACCCTGTAAAAGGTACGCTAAAGTGGATGGTTGGCCCAGCTTCTGCTGGAACCGGTGGGGTATGGTGTAATTGGCAACACGGGAGATTCTGATTCTCTTGTTCTTGGTTCGAGTCCAGGTACCCCAGC
>JBDSZO010000147.1:0-4913 GCA_039925105.1 Terrimesophilobacter sp.
CGGAGTCGGAGGACGACGCCATCCGGATCGCGAACGACACACCGTTCGGACTCGGCTCCAGTGTGTTCAGCGTCGACCGTGAGCGGGCAGCCCGCGTCGGCTCACGCATCGATGCCGGAATGGTCTATGTGAACCAGGCCGGAGGTTCACAAGCCGACCTGCCATTCGGCGGGATCAAGGCGTCCGGTGTCGGCCGCGAACTCGGCCCACTGGGCATGGAGGAGTTTATGAACAAGAAGGTCGTTCGCCTGTAGAGGCGACCGGCACCTTCGACACCTTTGGAGAAGGGCAAGGTACCAGACCGACTCAGTCGGCTGGTGTCCTGCCCTTTTCCTCTGGCGCCAAGTCGGCTGAGGCCGAGTGCGCCAGAAACGCCCTCGGAGGCCAGAAACGCTTTAGGAGGCCAGGACCTCGTCGAGAGTGTCTGAGGCCTTCTCTTCGTCGGTCTTCTCTGCGAGCGCGAGCTCGGAGATCAGGATCTGGCGAGCCTTCGCCAGCATCCGCTTCTCGCCAGCAGACAGCCCGCGATCCTGATCGCGGCGCCACAGGTCGCGTACGACCTCGGAAACCTTGATCACGTCGCCGGATGCCAGCTTCTCCAGGTTCGCCTTGTAACGACGGGACCAGTTGGTTGGCTCCTCAGTGAACGGGGCACGCAGCACCTCGAACACCTGATCGAGGCCTTCCTGGCCGATCACGTCGCGCACGCCAACCAGGTCGACGTTGTCCGCCGGAACCTCGATGGTCAGGTCGCCTTGGGTGACATTAAGCTTGAGGTAGAGCTTCTCTTCTCCCTTGATGGTCCTTTTCTTGACCTCAGTGATAGTTGCTGCACCGTGATGGGGGTATACGACAGTCTCGCCGACTTCGAAAAGCATTGATTGGGCTCCATTCCGCGACCAATAGTCTACCACAGTGACGACAAAGTAAGGCTTGCCTTACCTGATGACTGAATGGGCGAGCAGCTAAGCTGAAACCTGCACAATGAGATCGGCTTTGTATCCAGCAGGAGGAATCTGTGAGAGCACGTTTGGCGGCATCCGCCGCACTGTTGGCACTGGTGCTGGGTGGTACGACCGGGTGCACCTTCATCACCGCGCAGGCGACAACCAATCACTACGACCCGAGCGACGGCATCGGCACAACAATCGGAGAAATTCAGGTGCGCAACGCCATGCTGCTTACCGGCGATGGGACGACCGCAAGCCTGCTCATCAACTTGGCGAACGACAGCAAAGTCGGGGTCGATGTGAAGCTTCAGTACGAGAACGCTGACAAGACGAAGGTCAATGGTTCCGTGTACGTGAACGCCGGCGACGTGACAAGCATCGGGGCCGCGGACGCCAAGAAGTTCGTCCTGAGCGGTATTGACGCACCCGCCGGATCCCTGTTCCCGGTGTACATCCAGTACGACGACGTCACCGGCAAGCAGTTGTGGATTCCGGTTCTGGACAACCGGGAAGCCCAGTACGCCGACCTGCTGCCCAGCAGCACTCCGACTCCGTAGCCGCTACACCAAAGCTGCAGTCGCAGAGCTCCCCGTCATCGTCACGCGTTCTTCCCCGGCTCAGTCGTCGAAGCGGTAACCGAGCCCCCGCACCGTCGTCAGCATGAGGGGATTTGACGGGTCACGTTCTATGCGATTGCGAATACGTTTGACGTGCACGTCCAGCGTTTTCGTGTCGCCGACATAGTTCGAGCCCCACACCCGGTCGATGATCTGCCCGCGGGTGAGCACCCTCCCGGAATTGCGCATGAGCACTTCAAGCAACTCGAATTCTTTGAGCGGGATCGCGATCTCCTCGCCCCGCACCCGCACGGCATGCCGCTCCAGGTCCATCCGGACATCGCCGGATTCCAGGATGTCGAGAACCGCGCCGCTTTCATCCGCGCGCCGTCGCAGCACCGCGCGGATACGCGCGATCAGTTCCCGGGACGAGTACGGCTTGGTGACGTAGTCATCGGCGCCCAACTCGAGCCCAACCACAATGTCGACTTCGCTGTCCTTCGCGGTGAGCATGATGATCGGAATCGTGGACTCGGCCCGGATGCGCCGACACACCTCAGTGCCGGAGATGCCAGGCAGCATCAAGTCCAGGAGGATCAAATCGACGCCGCCGGCCTCGAACGCCTCGAGGGCCTTGATTCCGTCTCGCACGACAGTCGTCTGGTAACCCTCGCGCTCCAGCAGGAACGCGAGCGGCTCGCCAAGGGAGCGCTCGTCCTCGACGATCAGCAAATTGGTCATGCGCTGTGATCCTGGTCAGTCTCAGTGGTCTCCGCCGCGCTGGCCGCTGCTATTGCACTCGACGCGGCGGCAATGGACGCGGCCGCGTTCGACGTTGCCGCGGTCGATGCTTCCGGCAGTCGAACCGTGAACGTCGAGCCGTGACCGGGCTGCGACCACACCCGAACATCGCCGCCGTGGTTCTGGACGACGTGTTTCACTATCGCGAGTCCGAGCCCGGAGCCACCGGTGTGCCGAGAGCGCGCAGGGTCAATCCGGTAGAACCGTTCGAACACGCGATCCAACTCGTCGGCGGCAATGCCAATCCCCTGGTCTGTGACTGCGATCTCCACAACGCTTTCGCTCACGTTGACCCCGATGCCGACGCGCGAACCTTTCGGCGAGTACAGGATCGCGTTGGAAAGGAGGTTGTGCAGGGCAACGACGAGCAGTGGTTCATCACCGAACACTTCGGCGCCGGCATCCCCACCACTGGCCAGTGTGACGTTTCGCGCATCGGCGAGCACCCGATTCTGGTCGATAGCAATCGCCACCACCTCGTCGATGTCGATCGTCTGCGGCATGCTCAGAACGTCGGCGGCCTGCAGCCGTGAAAGTTCAATAATTTCCTGGGTGATTCTTGCGAGCCGGTCAGATTCTTTGGTCAAACGTTTGGCGAATCGTTTGACCTGATCTGGTTCTTTCGCCGCAGCCTGCAGCGCCTCCGCCAGCAGCCCGACAGCGCCAATCGGCGTTTTCAACTCGTGGCTAATGTTCTCGATGAAGTCACGTCGAACAGCGTCAAGTTTGTAGGCTTCCGTGCGATCCTCCGCAAGCAGCAGCACATAGCGGGCGCCAAGGCGTGCAACCCGCACGAACAGGATGATGCTGGCATCGCCGAACGGACCGCGCGGGAGTTCAACTTCGGTGGCGACGGTATCCCCGTTGCGGCGCACAGAGTCGACGAGTTCCAGCAGTTCCGGATGCGCGAGCGTGCGATTCCAGACCAGGCCGAATGCGAGTGCCCCGGAACTGGCCTTGATGACGTTGTTCGACGGGTCAAGCACCACCCCTGCGGACTCGAGCGCGTCGATGACCTCCTCGACACCGTCTGGCACCGACGGCGTCACGACGGTGACCGCGCGCTGGCCGCGACGAGCAGCAACGATGACGACGATGACCAGGGCGGCGCCAACGAAAACGCCGAAGGCAATCGACACGGGCACCAACCATGTGGAGTCCATAGCGACTAGATTAGTTACTTCCCTTGGCCGATCTCGCCGGGTCGGTGTAAGAGCGGCAGTACTTTGCACAGTGTTCAGGCTGACATCACCGAATGTTAACCTCCGACCGGCAGCATTGGCTTGGCTCGCTGCGGGGTTTCGTTGGCGAAAAGTTGTGATGTGAAAGGTATCGAAAATGCGCGAAGTGTTCCAGCAGGAGCTGCGCGAAGTTCAGGAGCGACTTGTCGAGATCGCCGAGCTTGTCGAGGTCTCAATCGAGAATGCAACGCGCGCGTTCAACGAATCGAATGTTTCCATCGCCGAAACGGTCATTGCCGACGATCACAAGATCGACGAGTTGACCGTGAACCTGGATGAGCTTGCCATCAACATCCTGGCGCGTCAGCAACCGGTCGCCCGCGATCTTCGGATCGTTGTCAGTGCGTTACGAATTTCTGCGTCGCTTGAGCGGATGGGCGACATGAGCGAACACATCGCGCAACTCGCCAGGTACCGTTTTCCGGACAAGGTTGTTCCGAAGAGCCTGAGGTCAACCTTCGCCGAGATGGGCAAGCTCGACGTGGCGGTGGCCAAGAAGCTCACGGAGTTGCTTCGCACCGAGGATGTGCGCCTCGCTGAGGAGATCCGCAACGATGACGACAAGATCGACGATCTTCACCTGAGCGTGTTCGACAAGGTGCTTGGCGAGACCTGGAAGGGCGGGGCAGAGGACACCGTCGACGCGACCCTCGCCTCCCGCTATCACGAGCGTTTCGCCGACCACGCCGTCTCGATCGCCAAAAAGGTCCAGTACCTGGCGACCGGAGACTGGCAGGTTAACTCGCTACCAGGCTCATAACGCGCGGCCAGCCGCAGGTGGATGTTGGTCGAGTGATGGCCGACACACCGGCGCCCACAGGCCTTCTAGGAGCAACGTAAAAGGTTGTTTGAGGCCTTCTTCGGGACTAGTGTGACTCAGTACCGTCACGAGCGTTCCCGATGGCTAGACGGCCCCGCGACTCTCGTCGCGAATGGAGCGCTTACCCGACCATGTGAGGGTGGGCACTCATGAAAATGCGGACCGCAGTGTTCGTCACTCTTGCCCTGGCTGTTGTTGCTGTCGTGGTAGCGGTGATCATCGGTCAGTTGTCGCGAGACGGTTCTGCACCTACGGACGGGGCCGCTTCTGGTGCTCCCCATTCCGCCGAGTCGCCGCGCCCCACTGCCGCTTCAAATGAGCCAGTGCCTCGCGAGTCTTCCATTCCGGGCCCGGGGGAAGGAGGGCAGGAGGAGAATCGATCAAAAGGCGAAAGCGGCTCGCCAAAACCGACGGGCGCCGCGCCCGCGAATCCGCTGATCTCCGCACCCCTTCCCGCGTCCGCCAGTGGCTCCGGTGTCATCGTCAAGGGGTTCCCGACGGCGGTCATCTCGTTGACGCCCGGGTCAACAGTCATGTCCAGTTC
>JBDSZO010000148.1:0-6111 GCA_039925105.1 Terrimesophilobacter sp.
ACCCGACCGCGAACGCGCAGTGGACCGATGAGGAGATCATCGTCAAGCACTTCGTGAACTTGGGGATTGCTGCGGCAACCCCGCGCGGTCTGGTCGTTCCCAATGTCAAGGATGCGCACGCGATGACGCTGCTGGAGTTGGCGCAGGCGATCGAGGTACTCACAATCACTGCCCGCGATGGGCGAACCTCGCCTGCGGAGATGGCGGGCGGAACGATCACGATCACGAACATCGGCGTGTTCGGTATGGACTCCGGCACCCCAATCCTGAACACCGGTGAGGTCGGTATCCTCGCGCTCGGCACTATCAAACTGAAGCCGTGGGTGATGGACGGTGAAGTGCGTCCTCGCTTTGTCACGACACTGGCGGCAAGCTTCGATCACCGTGTTGTTGACGGGGATGTCGCGAGCCGTTTCCTGGCGGATGTTGCGAGCATCATCGAGGAGCCGGCGCTGCTGCTGGACTGACTCGCCTCGTTCCTTGAGGAAGTCGCGCAGCGACTGTCTCGAACGGGGCCTGCTTCGCAACTGTGTTGTGCGGGTTGAGCGATGTCGCATATGAGGTACGGGAGATTCTATTGATCGAAGCAACACCTTCTTTCTAGGTGGTTTCGCATGTATCTCAGGTCCACGTCCGCAGCTGGTGTCCGGTTCTTGGCCGCGATCAAGGAAGGGCGCGGTCTCAAACCTTCCGCCCGCGAAGCCGGGATCAATAAAGAGGTCGGCTACCGCTGGCTGCGTGAGCGCTACCTGGTGTTGCGTCGCGAAGGCAAAACTATGGTCGAGGCGATTGCGGAGCTGGGGGTGAAGACATCTCGGTTGCTGGCATGGGAGGCCGACGTCACCCGGGACACGGATCGCCATCATCTTCGTGTTGATGCCCGTGCGGAGGACGCGTTCTGGGCGGCGTTCGATCGTGGCCAACGGTTAGATCTTGCTTCGGCTGGCGCGGGGGTGTCTCGGTCGACCGGATATCGGTGGATCAATAAACGTTTCGATGTGTTACGTCAGGAAGGTATGACCGTGCACGGCTGTCAGGCGCGGCTGCGCCTGACAGATGGTGTCACCCTCATCTTTGAACGCCGCCGCCTGGCACGGATACGAGTCGCAGACAGCGTCGCCAGGAAGGCCCAGCATGAAGCGGTGGTTTCTTCCAACCGTTACGCCCTGCAGGCCAGTGGTGCTATCGCCTCGCTGGCAGAAAAACGGCGGGCTGAGCGGGTGGTGAAGTATTGGCAGTTGATGCGTGAGGGTTTCAGTAATGCGGAAGCCTGCAGACTTTTGGGTATGCACCGAAGAACAGGTACCGGGTTGCGTCAAGCGGCCCACTTCCAGATCCCTTCCCTCCGAATACGACCGGCAACCACCGGCCGTTATCTGGACGCGCGGGAACGGTTACGGATCGCGGACCTGTTGCGGTTGGGACACTCGATGAGGGCCGTCGCGGCGGCTCTTGGTCGGCATCCTTCCACGATCAAGCGGGAACTGGACCGGCATCGTGATGCTGAGGGGCGTTACCTGCCGCGCACCGCTGATCATGACGCGCGGGCCCAACGGGGCCGGCCGAAGGCGCACAAGCTTGTTGTCAACACGCGGCTGCGCGCCTTAGTGCAACGCAAGCTGAACCGGTGCTGGTCACCGGATGAGATCTGCGGGTGGATGAAGAAAACCTATCCGGAGGATCTGACGATGCGATTGTGTCCGGAAACGATCTACCGGGCACTGCTGCTGCGCGAGGACCACGGCTTGCACAAACGGTTCGCGACGAAGCTGCGAACCGGCCGACGTATTCGCAAAACCCGTTGGCATAACCGTGTCGGGCAAGGCTCCCGAATTCGCAACATGACCATGATCGACCAACGTCCCGCCGAGGTCGAGACCCGACTGGAGGCCGGGCACTGGGAGGGGGATCTGATCATTGGTGTCGGCTCGCTCTCGGCGATGATGACCCTGCGGGAGAGGAAAACCCAGTACGGCATCATCGTGAACCTCCCCACCGATCACACTGCTGCCAGCGTCAACGCCGCAGCGATCGCGGCGTTCGCAGCCCTCCCACGACATCTGAAACGGACCCTTACCTGGGACCAGGGAGTGGAGATGGCAGCTCACCAGGACTTCACCGCCGCGACCGGAATCCCGGTCTACTTCTGCGAGCCACACTCGCCCTGGCAGCGTGGTGCGAACGAGAACTTCAACGGGCTCGCGAGGCAATATTTTCCCAAGGGCACCAACCTCGCTCTCCACAGCCGCACGCAGGTGACCCAGGTGATGCGTGAACTCAACCAGCGGCCCCGCAAAACGCTTGATTACGACACCCCGCAGAACCGTTTCAAAGCCGAGCGCGACACGCCCAGGCCCGCGCTGAGATAGCCTTTCAAACACGGCCCACAACAGCCAAAAATCGTCCAACTGTTGCGTCGACCAATAGAAACCACCGTACCTTAACGCTAATTTCTTGCGGGCGGGTCCTGCGGGCATCACGAGTTCAAACCATCCGCCGGGCATAGGTTTCACGCTGGGGTGTCCGCTGGGGGACCCTCCAACCGAACGCAGGTGCTATCAGCAAGTGCGCGCCGGGCACCGGATCCAAACTTCAGTCTGCGACGACCCGATACCATTTTGTATATGGCCTGGGTTGCGGGAACCGTTTCGGATTATCTGGACCGGTGGGCAGTGCAACAGGGCGGCGACGTGGTTGTCACGCCCTCCAGCTGGCTAGTTCCCGGTCTCTGGTGTGAGCGAAACGTCATGCTCAAGGTGGCTCGGATCGCCGAAGAGGGCCGTGGCGGGCGTGTCTTGGCATGGTGGGCCGGTTCTGCTGCGCCTGAAGTGTACGAGGTCAATGACCAGGCGATCCTCATGGATCGGGCGTCCGGGCAACGGGACTTGACCGCGATGTGCCGGGCAGGTCTCGACGACGAAGCCACTCTTATCCTCTGTGAAACCATCGCATCCCTGCACAATGTGCTTGACACTTCGCCTGCTCCTGCAGACGTCATTCCATTGTCCCTCTGGTTTCGAGACCTGATCGAGACGGACGCTGCACGGCTCCGCACAGACCACATTCAACGGGCAGCAATCTTGGCACGGGAGTTGCTGCAGGCTTCGGCCGGAGTCAAACACGTAGTCCTCCATGGTGATGTCCACCATGGCAACGTTCTCGATTTCGATGGCCGATGGCTTGCCATCGACCCGAAGGGCTTGTTCGGTCCCCGCACATTCGACTACGCCAACATCTTCTGCAACCCAGACACAGACTTGGCACTGTCAAATTTCCACCGACGGCTCGCGATCGTCAGCGAACACTCAGGGATCGACGTCGACACAGTGCGGTCGTGGGTCATCGCATGGTGTGCGCTCTCGGTCACGTGGACCGCCAAGAGCGGTGGTCGGCCATGGACCGCTCACGCCATCCTGAGCGAGTTCGGTTAGTTTCACGGGAACGCGATGCGGATGGAACTTGTTCGCGGAGGCTTGGTGTTGCAGACGTCGGTTCAGCGATCCTGAACCGGATAAGATGTAGCCGCATTTTGTGCTACAGTTTGTGTGTAGGAGTTGAGTGGTCGCGAAGCGCTGACAAGCACGGAGTACCGCGAGAAGATGCGCTCTACGCAATGATGCATTACGAGGTATCAGCAGAGATTGAAGAGGAGCAGGGCGAGAAAACTATCGTGTATGTGGGGCACCCGCACGCGCAAACCGAGCGCTACCTCGAAGTGATCGCAGCGCACCGTCCACCTCGAACGATCGTCATCTTCCACGTCATGCCCCTCACTGACATGTTCCGTTATCTATTGCACGAAGGAGAATAGCCATGAGCACGAGGCACGAATCACTGGCCGCCCGCGCTGAGCGTGGCGAGCTGGCAGTGAAGCCGGGAACCGTGCGTCGAGGTGACGCCGCCGCACACGATGAGATGAAGCGTCTTCTGCTGGAGGCAACCGGCGCGAGCACTGTACAGGAAGCCACCAGGATCGCTGTTGGACGGCCCCGGCTCGGCGCGAAGGCTGGGCAGTCGCCCGTGGTGCGGGCACGAGTGCCTCAGGCGCTCAAGGAAGGTGTGGCCGCTCTCGCGGAGCGGGAGCACCGCGCAGAGTCGGACATCGTGCGCGAGGCCGTGGCTGCATATGTCGAGATGAAGCGAGTGTCGTAGTGACAGCAAGCGGTTGCCGTTCCTGCGGGTGACCGCTAACGATCCACTGCCGGTGCAGATCTTCCGCGTTGAACGATCCCGAAACGGATCACGGACCTCAACAATTACAGCCAAGCCGACTTTGATCAGGCCGCCGCCCAATTGAACGACCGCGCCCGCAGGATCCTCAACTTCTGCACACCGGCAGACGTTCTCGCCGTCAGCGCCCCGGCGAGATGAACCGGATCGGCCGCGGGGTGAGCGAACGCAATAGCACTCAATGTTGGAGCAGTTGTTCCGCGTGGGCTAGCTCAGCGAGGATGTCTGCTGCCGGTTGTTCCTTGGTGAGCGAACCCACGCCCTGGCCTGCATAGAGGTAGGCGAAGTCGTAGTCCTCGATCTCGCTGGCGGCGGTGAGTTGTTTGGCTGCGGTCTCGTCGTGCGCGAGCTCGTCCAGTCGGTCATGCCAGTGGTCGTAGAAGAGGTTTCGAATGCTGCGGCCACCGTATTCTGGTGGCCATCCGAACCGCTGGGCCACGTCGAAAACGCGGCCATACACAGTCTGGCCGTGTCCGGCTGCGATTAACCGTGCGCGGGCTTGGGGGCTGTTGGCGGCTTCGAGGGCGGTGAGCAATGCGGTACCAACCCACGCTCCTGCGGCACCGGCCGCGAGAACTGCGGCCAGTCCCCGCGACGTTGTGATCCCTCCAGCTGCAACCACTGGCACTTTCACTGCTTCAAGTACTGCCTGGAGCAAGGGCAAGGTGGCGATTTCGTTGCGGCCGTGTCCACCTGCTTCAGCCCCTCGGGCAACAATGAAGTCAACACCCGCTTCCTCAGCGCAAAGCGCCTCTTCGACGTTGCCGACCTGCACGGTGACCTGTATGCCGGCGCCGGCCAGCCGCTGGACGTGGGGTTCGAAGTTCCCGAAGCTGACTGACACCAAACTAGGGCGCAACTCCAGCACCGTCGCCAGTTGGGAATCGTCTTGATCCAAGACCCACGCCATCAGCCCGATCCCATAGGGTCGTGTGCGTTTCTGGGCACTCAAAGTCGCACCAAGTGGTGTGTTACCAGCAGCGATGGCCGCCTGTTCACGGATCCACGACCCCTGCCGCGATCCGCCGACCCCGAACATACCGAGTGCACCTGCAGTGGAAACGGCAGCTGCGAGCCGACCCTCTCCCGGGCCAACCATCGGTGCTCCGACGACGGGAACGGCCAGATTGAAGCGATCGGTCAGCCAAGTTCGAATCATGCGATGGATTCCTCCCCTGGTCGGTGCCACAAACCTTGTTTTCTCAACGCGCCACTGGTGGCGACGATACCGGCAACGAACGTTGCCTGCGCTACCACCAATTCAATTGAGAAGCCTGCAGCGACGCGGCCAACGGGATCTGCTGAGAGTCAGTCGAATCGGCCAGGTGATGTCCCGCAGGCGAGCCCGCCGACCCATAGCAGGTACTTTTGCGGGTGTCCGCTGATCAATCGCTATGCGATTCGCAATGATGTACTCTTGCCTTACCGCAGGTAAGGAGAAATTGATGGCATCGACCACGGTGACCAGCAAGGGTCAGATCACCATCCCCGTCAGCATCCGCACCAAACTCGGGCTCAGGCCAGGGTCGCGGCTCTCCTTCGTCCCGACCCCCACGGGTGGGTACGAGATCAAGGTTGATGGAGCATCGGTCAAGGATCTCAAGGGCGCCGTCGCACCACCGTCTGAAGCAGTATCCCTTCGGGACATGGAGGAGGCCATCATCGCCGGCGCGACTGCGTCTGCTTCATGATCGGGCTTGATACTAACGTTGTCGTTCGCTACCTGGTTCAGGACGAACCGGATCAATCGGCGCGGGCATCGGAGGTGATCGACGTGCTCACTGAGAGCGAGCCGGGCTTCCTCAGCCTTGTCACGATCGTTGAGCTGTACTGGGTGTTACGCCGTGCCTACAAGGTCAGCACCGCCCGCTGTTCGGAAAT
>JBDSZO010000149.1:0-2404 GCA_039925105.1 Terrimesophilobacter sp.
CTCAGCCAGGATGACATCGAGTTGACCGGTCACGCCATCGAGGCGAGGGTGTACGCGGAGGATCCCGAACACGGATTCCTGCCCAGCACCGGGAGAATACTGGCCCTACGAGAGCCGTCCGGACCCGGCATTCGCGTTGACAGCGCGCTCACTGGCGGGCTCGTCGTCTCGCCAGACTACGACCCGATGCTGGCGAAGATCATCGCCTGGGGTGACTCGCGAGAGGTTGCGCTTGAACGGCTCGATGCAGCGCTGGCCTCGACCGTAGTGTTGGGCGTTCGCACGAATATCGAGTACCTGCGCGCGTTGCTGGCCGACCCGGACGTGCGAGCCGGCCGGCTCGACACCACCCTCATCGAGCGTCGACTTCCCAAGCTTGCTTTTCGCCACCCGGATGCCGGGATGTTGGCGGCGGCCGCGCGGTGCCTTGATAATGAGCGCGCAGCGGAGGGGAGCGCAGCACCCGTCGGCCCCTGGCGGTCGGCTCGCGGTTGGCGCATCGGCGGTGTACCTGCCGCGATCCGCTACCGGTTCGCCTCGTCGACCGAGGCCCGTGACGACGTCTACTCGACGGTTGATTCGGTCACGATCCGCGGTGACAAGGTTGAATCCGCCGGAGTGTGGGCGTGTGCTCACGACCGGGAGACGCTGTGGATGGGCCAGGACGGCTTCAGTTGGCCACTAAAAATTGTCGACCGGGATGCCGAGATTCGCGAGTTGCGGCAAGCCATGGAGCAGGTTGACCACCCGCAAAGCCCCGAGGTGAGATCGCCAATGCCAGGCACGGTCGTTGCCGTCGCCGTGACCGACGGGGACGTCATTGAGGCCGGCGCAACCATCGTCACGGTCGAGGCGATGAAAATGGAACACAAACTCACCGCCTCCGTCGCCGGCCGGGTGAGCATCGCCGTGCATCCTGGTGATGCGGTCAAACTCGATCAAGTACTTGCCAGAATTGAGCAAAGCAGTCAGGAGAGCGCACCATGAGCCATGAACCCAACTACGGCATGAGCGAAGACGAGCAGGATCTCTACCTGCTGGTGAAGGATTTTGCCGACACGGTCGTCGCGCCGCGATCCTACGAAGCGGACACGAAGCACGAACTGCCGATGGACGTCGTCGAAATGATGGCGGAGCTCGGGCTGTTTGGGCTGCCGTTCCCCGAAGAGTTTGGCGGCCAGGGTGGCGACTATTTTGCGCTGTGTCTGGCCATCGAGGCGCTCGCCCGCGTTGACCAGTCGATTGCGATCACCCTGGAGGCAGCCATCGGGCTCGGCGCAATGCCGATCTACCGCTACGGCACCGAAGAACAGAAACAGACCTGGCTTCCCGACCTGGTTGCCGGTCGCGCGCTCGCCGGCTTCGGGCTCACCGAGGCTGGGGCAGGCTCGGATGCTGCAGCGACGCGCACCCGGGCCGTTCTGGACGGTGACGAATGGGTGGTCAACGGCAGCAAGCAATTCATCACTAACTCCGGCACACCGATCTCGACGTTCGTGTCCGTCGCGGCAGTGACAGGCGAGAAGACCCGTGACGATGGCAGCGTCGTGAAAGAACTGTCGACCATCATCGTGCCGCACGGCACGCCAGGGTTTACGGTGGAGCCGGCCTACGACAAGGTCGGCTGGCGTGCATCAGACACACATCCGCTCACCTTCGACGAGGTGCGGGTTCCGAAAGAGAACTTGCTCGGCGAGCGTGGGCGCGGCTTCGCAAACTTCCTGCGCACCCTCGACGAGGGCCGCATTGCCGTTGCTGCCCTGGCAACGGGCGCCGCGGATGGTTGCGTCGAAGAATCCGTGAAATATGCAAAGTCGCGCATCGTCTTCGGCGTGCCGATTGCTCGCCACCAGTTCATCGCCTTCACGATCGCGCAGATGCAAGCCAGGGTGCACACTTCGCGTCTGGCCTGGCACGATGCGGCAAGACGCTGTGACGCAGGTCTGCCATTCAAGACCGAGGCTGCCATCGCGAAACTCGTCGCCAGCGACGCTGCAATGCTCAACGCCCGCGATGCGACCCAGATCTTCGGCGGTTACGGGTTCATGAACGAGAGCCTGGTTGCCAGGCAGTACCGCGACTCGAAAATTCTGGAGATCGGCGAAGGTACCAACGAGGTGCAGCTCATGATCATCGCCCGATCCCTCGGTCTGGATGGCTAACATGGCGGATAGCACGGCGAAAAATCAGGAGGCTGGTATGGAGCCGAACGAGACGGCAGTCACGCGCGAGGTGCTCCAGCGCGGCCTCTACTTCGAAGAGTTTGAGCCTGGCGTGCGCTACCTGCACCGGCCGGGGCGCACCATCACCGAGGCCGACAACGTGCTCTTCACCACCATGACGATGAACTCCCAGTCGCTGCACCTGGATGCTGCCTGGTCGGCAACCCAGCCGTTCGGCCAGC
>JBDSZO010000150.1:0-3864 GCA_039925105.1 Terrimesophilobacter sp.
TCACTCAACCGAATGCGGTTCAGCGATACGCCTCGCCCTACCTTGCCTCGTGCAATTTCAACGCGATGTGGGATGAGGCGGCCAGGAAATTCCTCGGAAGCGCCGCCAGTGCATCCCAATATTTCAGCCTCTCCGGTCGTCATCTGGTCGTGCTGGTTGACCAAAGCTACAGTGCCGCCAACTGTGGGACCGGCATCGGAAGTGTCGGGGGCGGATCCAACGGCGGTGGCCTGATCTGGGCAAACATGTCCGGTCCCACCGACCTTCACACCATCGCGCATGAATTCGGTCACAACCTCGGGCTCGGACACTCCAACGTGCACGCGTGCGATAGCGACAGTCGGGTTGAAGGTACCGCTGCGCAAGGTTGCAACGACTACGAGTACGAAGACCTTTACGACGTCATGTCGCTCGCCTTTGACGCGGGCGCGTACGGAAACACCAACCAACTTGCGGCGCTCAACGTGACAAGTAAGGTGCAGCTCGGCGTGCTCCCACCAGGTGACCTCGCGACGTTTACCGGAGGCGCAAGCACCGTCAACCTCGCCCCAGCATCCGACTCAAGTGGCGTGCGCGGGATCAAAGTGACTGACTCCCTGACCAGCGATGTCTACTACATCGAATATCGTTCCGGCACCGGCATGGACAGTGGCGCGTTTTACACCAGGACATTCTTTGCCGGAGCGCCATCGATACTTGCGGACATGCGACCGGGTGTCCGCATTTTGCGGCTGCGGCCGGCCACAAACGGCCACGCTGCCTCAGCGGCACTTGCCATGCTCAAACAGCCGGGTGACCCAGTGAAGATGCTCGCCTTGAAGTCGGGCGGAACTTTCGCCAGCGCGAGTGGTGGGTTTACGGTCAATTTCAAAGGCACGTCCGCTGGCAAAGCGATCGTCGAAATCTCCAGTCATACCCTCCCATCAACAATTGACAGGGTCTCAGGAGCCGACCGCTTCTCGACCGCGGTCGCGGTCTCACAAGCCGCGTATCCCGGCGGCGCACCGGTCGTGTACGTCGCGCAGGGTGCGAATTATCCAGACGCTCTCGGCGCAGCACCGGCGGCTGTTAAGGAGGGTGGTCCGCTGCTGCTTACCGACAGCAACACCCTCACCCCGGTAGTGAAAGCAGAAATCGAGCGACTTAACCCCTCGAAGATCGTCGTCGTCGGCGGAACGGGTGTGATCAAACCTGCCGTGTTCAACGAGATGAAAGCCATTGTGGGCAACACCATTCGACTTGGTGGGGCAAATCGCTACGAGACGGCGCGGCTAGTCGTACGCCAGGCATTCAGCAGTTCACCGGTGATTTACGTTGCGACAGGGGGCGGATTCCCCGATGCCCTCTCGGCGTCGGCAGCGGCCGGAGCCGTAGGTGCCCCCGTAATCCTGATCAACGGATCGTTGTCGACGGTTGACGAGGCAACGAAATCTCTGATCCGGTCGCTGGGTACCACGAGCATTCGAATTGCGGGTGGTACCGGGGTTGTCAGCGCAGGCGCTGCGAACTCGCTCGCCGCCGTCGCCTCTGTGACACGGTCAGCCGGTACCGACCGTTTCGAGACCAACCAACTGGTAAACAGTCAGGTCTTCGCCGATGCTGCGCGGGTGCATCTTGCCACAGGATTCCAGTTCCCGGATGCGCTGGCTGGCGCGGCCATTGCGGGCGCCCAGAACGCACCGCTCTACCTGGTTCGCACAACGTGCATTCCTGCGCAAACACGCACCGACATCATTGACGGAGGAGCCAACCACGTCACGCTGATCGGTGGCACAGGGGTGCTGACGGACAGCGTCAAGGCATTCACTCGCTGCTAAGGCGCAAACCCGCGTCTCGCCGGTCTGGCGGTGACGGTGTAGAAGCGAACCGCGCAAGTCTCACCGGATGATATTGAGCGCGTGGAACCTCCTCGTCCTGTGGAAAACTATTGAGACATATCTCCTATTTTGCTAGAATATGATCATCATGAACCACGAACATTTCATCGAAAAAATGAGTGACTTCCGCTCTCTCCACGATGACGATGGGGCCTCGCTGGGTTTGCAGGATTTACCACTGGACCCGCACGCCGCCGATGTGGAGGCCCAGTTTCAAGATCTGGTCGCCCGGCTGGATGACACACCTCTCGAACCGTTTCAAGCGGCCCTGGATGAGTTGACCCAAATCCAGAAATTGGAAGCAGACCTGCACGGTCGTAAAGCCACACTGCTCATGCGGCTGGTCGAACTCATCCAGGCCGAAGCCGATCAAGACGCCACGGTTCATGCGGGCACGGTTCAGCCGCTGGAGTTGACCATGCGGGTGGTGGCCGCTGAAGTTGGTGCCGCTCTGCACCTGTCCGACCGCACCATCCAGGCCAGACTCTCCGAAGCATGGACGTTGACAACGAACTTCCCTGCCACCCTGCGCGCCTTGAGGATGGGGTGCCTCAGCGTCGGCCACGCCCGAGCGATCATCGACGAGGGCAACCTGATCACTGATGCGACCAACAAGACCCGGTATGAGAACGCGTTGATCGAACGTGCAGGCACCCTCACCCCGGGCCGGCTACGGCCAATAGCGAAGTTGGCGGCGTCGCAACTCGCAGATGTTTCCTTCGAAGACCGCCACAGAGCTGCCCGGGATGCCCGCAGTGTGCGCATCACCGACACCGCCGATGGCATGTCGGAACTGGTCGCCACCATACCCACCCTGTTAGCCATCGGAATCCAGGACCGACTCACCCGCATGGGCAACGCCGTCAAAACCGCAAACATCAAAGAACAGCTCAGCCCGGATCCGCGCACCCTGGACGCGCGCAGCCTGGACCCGCGCAGCCTGGACCCGCGCACGCTGGACCAACTGCGGGCCGACGTTTTGTGTGAACTTCTTCTGGCCGGACAATGCACCGGTGACCCACATGCGGCCGCCGCCGCCATCCGCGCCGAAGTGGCCATTCAGATCCCTGTCCTCGCCCTCGCCGGGCACAGCACCGATCTAGCCACGATCCTGGGTAAGGGGCCAGTCAGCATGGCGGAGGCCACACTGCTTGCCGCCACCGCTCCCGCTCTCATCCGCATTTTCACCGACCCGGTTACCGACCACGTTCTCGCCGTCGATACCTACCGGCCCAACACCCCCTTGCGCCGATATTTACGGTATCGGGACGCCCGATGTCGGTACCCCACCTGCAACCGGGCCGCCTGGCGATGTGATCTCGACCACACCATTCCCTACGCGACCGGCGGAAAAACCAACCCCGGCAATCTGGAATGTTTATGCCCCGGCCACCACACCATCAAACATCTCCCCGGCTGGAGCGTCACCCAAACCACCCCGGGCGTCCTTCACTGGACAACACCCCACGGCATCACCATCACCGACACACCAGACATCCCAGTACGTTTCGCCTAACCCGCGTGTGCTCGGTTGAGCGACCAGAGACCGTGCTGCCACAGGCTTCCCGCAACCCAATGTGGCGTTGGACGGGTTCGAATCAGTTTGCTCGGTTAACACCGACGCAGCGCCGATCACGTACGTCGGAATAGCCTCGCGCAGTTTCTGGCCTGTGACACCACGCCCGTCCACGATGGTGCGAGCGCCCGGAATGTGCTCAGCGAGCACCGACCGGTACTCGTTGTGGTTGGCCTGAACGATGACGGCATCCACGGTTTGACCAAACTCGTAGTCCTCGAAACCGAGCTTCTCCAGTTCACCCTTCGTGTACATCGGGTCGTTCACGAGGGGCACCGCCCCAACCTTCTTCAACTCGTCAACGACATCAAAGACACCCGAGAACGCCGTTTCCTTTACCCCACCGCGGTAGCTCGCGCCGAGCACCGCAACTCGCTGTCCGGCAAGTGACCCGTGGTGCTTCTCGAGCAG
>JBDSZO010000151.1:0-10176 GCA_039925105.1 Terrimesophilobacter sp.
GCTGTTCACCCCGCGCCCCCTCAACCCGCACCCGCTCACGCGCCGTCTCAAGCTGAAGTCGTGCCTCAACTTCAGCTTCCCGCGCCGCATCAAGCTCGTCCAGAACGCCATCCCTGGCCGACGCGTCTAAAATCGGCCGCGGTTTCGCCTGTGCAGACTCGAACTCGGACTGCGACCGTTCGGACGTCGCCACCGCCTCCGCCACGGCGTCGGTGGCGAGTGCAAGACCACGCTCCAGACGTTCGGCCTCTGCGCGCGCAGCCTCCGCCTGCACCCGCGCCCGGTTCACCTTTTCGGTGCGCGACGCCAGCTCCGCGTCAAATTCGCGCAAGGCAGACAGCGCGGCACCAGACGCCTTCTTCGCATCCTCTAAGGTTTCGCGCTTGCCACTGAGATCGACCTGCGCCCGTTCGATGAGCGCAGACACTTTCGTGAGTCGCTCTGCGGCGGCATCCCTTTCCGCGAGAAGCTCGATGCGACCCTGCTTGCCACCAGTCCCGCCTTTGAGCACGTACTCGGTGAGTACCTCTCCGTCCTTCGTGACGATTGTGACCGGAGCATCAAGTTCTGCCGCGATCCTCGGCCGTGCTGCCATGGCAACTTCGAGGTTGTCGGCAATGACCACGTAGGCCAGCACGCCGAGGACACCGCTTGGGGCGGTGACGACGGTGTCGGCGGGGGCAATCCCGGCCAGAGTCGGCCAGCGCGGTGCGGTGTGCGCCGCGTTGGCAATGACAGCTTCGATACGGCCAAAACTATGTTGTGCGGCGTAGTCCAGCGCCCGGTGCGCATCGTCGGCAGCGTCAACCAACAGCGCCTCGGCGAGCGTACCCAGTGCGGCAGCAACGGCTGCCTCATAGCCGGGGGTGACCTGCACTCCATCCGCGACAAGTCCGCGAATGCCCTGCAACGCCGAGGCAACAATCTCCGCGGATCCACTCTTCACATCGAGGGCGCGAGACAGCGCGCTGGACTTCGCCGCAAGCGCGTCACGTTCCCGCTCCAACCCGTGCAGTTCATCACGGATGTTCTCAATCCCGGATTCTGCAGAAGTCACCCTCGCCTGTGCCGACTGGTACGCGTCATCCAGATCGGTGTCGCCAGTACCATCGTCGCCGGAATCCTCCTGCAGCTTTTCGAACTCGGCATTGGCCGCATCGCGCCGTTCGGTCGCCGCATCGATGGCGTTCTGTTGGCGCAACACTTCCCCGCGCACGGCGGCGACGCGCGACGCTGCGGTGTCCATCTGACCGGTGAGTTTTGACAGTTCCAGTTCGTGACGTGACACGAGCGACGCCTGCAAGGCGATTTCGTCATCCAGGGCATCCAGGGTGGATTTTGCCTTTGCGCTGACCTGTTGAGCGTCGGCAAGTACGGTTTCCGCGTCCGAGACAGTTTCAGTCAGACGCTCCACTTCGAGTTTCGCCTCGTCGACCTGGTCCTGCGTGACCGTGTTGGTCAACTCGGACCGGTCATTCTCGGTTCCGAGGAGCGCGACCCGCTGGTTGGCGAGGGTGAAGAGTCCGCGCAGCCGCTCCTGCACCGATTCGAGCCCGAACGAGGTGCGCCTGGCGAGGTCGACTGCGTCGCCCACCTGCGCGTGCTCGAGCCGCTGCTCACGCAGTTTGTTCTGGTCTAGCTGCTCCTGAAGCACAATGCGTTCGCTTTTCGTTTCAGACTCGCTGCGCCCGTGCGTTGTGAGGCTCGCGCGCAAGGTCACTACCTCGTCCGCGAGCAGCCTGGCTCTGGCGTCGCGCACGATTGCGGCGATCGACTGGGCTTCCTTTGCTATCTCCGCCTGGTGGCCAAGCGGTTTGAGTTGGCGGCGAATCTCCCCGGCAAGGTCACTCAGGCGAGTCAGATTCGCCTGCATGGCCTCCAGCTTGCGAACCGTTTTCTCTTTTCGACGACGGTGTTTGAGGATGCCAGCTGCTTCTTCGATGAAGCCTCGTCGCTCCTCCGGGCTGGCGTGCAAAACGGCATCGAGTTGGCCCTGTCCAACGATCACGTGCATTTCGCGGCCAAGGCCAGAGTCGCTGAGGAGTTCCTGCACGTCGAGCAGGCGGCAGTTTTCGCCGTTGATCGCATATTCGCTGCCGCCGCTGCGGAACATGGTTCGGCTGATCGTGACCTCGATGTAGTCGATAGGGAGGGCGCCGTCCGAGTTGTCGATCGTCAACAGGACTTCCGCGCGACCGAGCGGGCCCTTCGTCGCGGTGCCGGCGAAAATGACGTCTTCCATTTTGCCGCCACGCAGGGTCTTTGCGCCCTGCTCCCCCATGACCCAGGCCAAAGCGTCAACGACATTGGATTTGCCAGAACCATTCGGCCCGACCACGCACGTGACGCCAGTTTCGAACGCAAAAGTGGTCGGCTGGGCGAAGGACTTGAACCCTTTGAGGGTCAGGCTCTTCAAATACACCTTGTCGCCCTCCTAGGCACCGCAGCACGCGCGAAACTCACGTGTCCACGGTACCGGACGCATGCGCTCCCGCTCGCTATTGCAACGATCTGGTGTCGTCCGGGAGCAAACCGTATCTTGCGGCTGTATTCTGATCGGCTTTGCACTTTTCGGCTCCCACACTGACATTCAGGAATTCGACTGATGCCTGCATTCACTATCGACCAATTAGTCATCCCGGCGACGATCGATGCGCCGGATGCCGGCGACTTCATTGCGATGACGCTGGTTCGCAACGAGATTGAGACCGACACTATCGGCAATGACGACTTGAGCTACGAGCCAGCAGAATTGCTGCCGAACTGGCAGGACCCATATCAGCCGCAGATCTGCCTCGTCGCTCGTGTCGAAGGACGAATTGTGGCACGCGCTCTCTATATGCCGCCGATCGAGGACGGTGCGAAGGATGTCTGGCTCGCCGTCGAGGTGTTGCCCGATTTTCGCCGACGCGGAATCGGTTCTGCGCTCTACGCGAGACTGGCCGAAATGAGCGCCGCGGACGGTCGCACCATTCTGCAGGGCTATTTCACTCACAAGCGCAATGACGCGTCGGAGCAACTCCCCTCTCCGACCGGATTCGGCTCGCTTCCTCTGGAGAACCCCGAAACCCGCTTCCTGCTAAAGCACGGCTACCAACTCGAGCAGGTGGAGAGAATTAGCCGGCTCGCCCTTCCCGTCGACGAACGGGAGTTCACGGCGCTCATCGACTCGACTCGTGTTGCCGCCGGCGACGATTACCGGATCATCCGCTGGACAGGGAGAACCCCGCCAGAGTGGCTAACCGACATGGCACTGCTCCACCAAAGGATGAGCACGGATGCCCCTTCGGCGGAGTTGGACATGACCGAAGAAGTATGGGACGAGGACCGCATGAGGTCGCTCGACGACCGCTACGACGACAGCCCTCGCACTATGCTCATCGCCGTTGCCGAGCACGTACCGACCGGCACACTTGCCGGTTTCACTGAGCTCTCCGTGCCACCAGAGGTCGAGCGTCCGGTCGAGCAACAGGACACGCTCGTGTTGAAAGAGCACCGTGGTCACCGGCTTGGGATGCTCCTGAAACTTTCGAACCTGCAATACCTGGCGGAGACACATCCTGGGCATCCGGCGGTGACAACGTTCAACGCGGAGGAGAACCGACCCATGCTCGGTGTGAACGAAGCCATCGGCTTCGTGCCCGCGGGTTACGGCGGCGGGTGGAAGCGTGTGGTCTAGCGCACACGCTGGCAGTGCGGGCAGAAGTGACTGCCCCGATTCATGAACCGCTCGCGCACGATCGGGCGACCACACCGTTGGCACGCCTTGCCCTGCTGCCCGTAGACATTTAGCGAGTGTGAGAAGTAGCCGGATTCGCCGTTCACATTCAGATATTGGGTGTCGAAGCTCGTTCCGCCTTCGCCGAGAGCCTTCGCCAGCACGGTCCGCACGTCGGCCAGCAGTGTGACCGCGCGCGGGCGACTGAGCGTGTTGGTCGGCTGCTCGTGGTGGATGCGTGCCGCCCACAACGCCTCATCCGCATAAATGTTGCCGATCCCGCTGATCAGCGTTTGATCCAGCATCGCCCGTTTGATTCCGGTTTTGCGTTTCGTGAGCGCGCTCAGGAACCGCCGGTCGTCGAAGTGCGGGTCGAGCGGATCTCGGGCGATATGGCTGACCGAATGCGGAATCCGCTCCCCAGCAAAATCCGCGTCCACCAGCTCGTCGATCGCCATCGACCCGAAAATCCGCTGGTCAACGAAGTTCAGCCGCAGCGGACCATGTTCCGGATGCTCCAGGTCGATCCGGATGCGCGTGAGCCGGTCATCCGCAGCATCCTGACCCCGCAACAGCACTTGCCCGCTCATCCCAAGATGCACGACCAACGCCTCGAGGCTCTTCGCCGCCGAGCGTACCGCTTCCCCGCCGAACGAATTTGAAGGAGAAACGTCCGCTGGCGCCGCCTTCGTGCCGGGATCGTCGGAAAACGGATGGTTCTCCTTCAAATTCGTTCCCACAAGCGGGAGCCAGAGAAACTTGCCTCGACGGGACGGTGCAGCGAGCGTCGCACCGGTCAACCGGTCAATGAAATCCTCGCTCGGACCAGGATGCCGACGCAGCGACCGCTCATCGAATACAGTGACTGCGGCAACGCGCGCACCGGTGACCGCCGGAACAAGGCCGAGACGCACCACCTCAACCTCAGGTAGCTCCGGCATCTCTACGCGCCAGTGTTAGCCGAATGCCCGGTGTCAGCCTTGAGCGCAGTGTCAGCCTGCAGCGCAGTCCACGCGGTCAGTGCGGCGGCCATCTCCGCGTGTTTCTTGCTCGTGCCGTCGCCATCCCCAACCGACTCAGCACCGAGCATCACCACGGCGTGAAAACGCTTCTTGTGGTCGGGACCACTGTCCGTGACGTCGTACCGGGGCAGGCCGAAGCCTCGATTCATTGCCAGTTCCTGCAGGCTCGTTTTGGGGTCCATTGCTGCGCCGAACCGCTCCGGGTCATCCAGCAGCGGTTGCACGAGGCGCAGAACGAACTCGGTCGCAACATCACTGCCAGCATCAAGGTAGGCGGCACCGATCAGCGCCTCAACCGTGTCAGCGAGGATCGAGGACTTGTCGCGCCCACCGGTCTGCACCTCACCCTTGCCGAGACGGATGTGCTCGCCAAGACCGATCATTCTGGCAATCTCCGCCAAAGCGACAGTACTGACAACACTGGCACGCCGCTTCGCGAGCTCACCCTCGGCGCTGTTCGGGTTCTCGTTGTACAGCTTGACGGTGACCGCCTGCCCCAAAATGGAGTCTCCAAGGAACTCGAGGCGCTCATTGTGGGCGATGCCGCCATTCTCGTACGCGTACGAGCGGTGGGTCAGCGCAAGCTCCAGCAGGTCGGGGCTGATCGTGACCCCCAACAGTTCGTTGAGGTCCGTGCTGCCACGACCAGTCTCCTGGTCGGTCATGACCGAATGTTAGACGTCGGCGACCTTGCGGCCCTTGTACTCCATGTACAGGGCAGTGCCGGCCGAATCGGTGGCAACCTTAGCGCGGTGCGGCAGGCTGTAGACAACCTTGCCACCCTCGATTGTCTTCACCAGGGTGGGAGGGGTCGCCTTCCACTGCGCGCGGCGCATACGGGTGCTTGCACGGGACATCTTCCGCTTGGGAACAGCCATCGTTATCTCTTCTCTTCCTCGGCGCCACTGTCTGGACCGATGACATCGTCTGGTGCGAAGCCTTCCAGCCCACCCAGTGCAGCCCATCGCGGATCGATTGGCGCCTCATGCTGGTGGTCAGGGTTGTCCAGCAGTCGCACCCCACACTGCGGGCACAGGCCTGTACAGTCATCCTGACAGACCGGCTGGAACGGTAGTGACAGCACTACCGCGTCTCGGAGCGCGGGCTCAAGGTCGACTTTCGTCTCCTGAACCTCATACTCACTTGCTTCGTCTTGAGAATACGCGAAAAGCTCCTGAATTTCGACCTCAACCGGTTGTTCGATGTCGATCAGGCAGCGAACACACTCTCCGCGTGCCGCCATGCGTGCGTCAACGGTGACCAGAATCCCGTCGTGCAGCGACTCCAAACGCACATCCGCACGCACCGGCTCACCCTCGCGCACCCCAATAACGGCGTTGCCCCAACCGTTGGGTGCCGACGCATCCACAACGCGTTCGCGCATCTCGCCGGGGCGACGGATGAGGTCGAACACTTCAAGAGTGAACGGGGTGTTCTTCAGGTTGGCCACCGGACAACAGTAGTCGGTCTACAGCTCTTCCGCAGGGTGCAATGTCTGGCAACCTCAAGCCTGATGGTCGAGGCACACGCTGCACCTCTGGTGCGCCCATGCTTTCGTCAGCAGTACAGTGGAGGCGACCCCTTTCACCGGTTTGGTGGGAGTGCAGGCGTTCCCGTTTTTGGGGCGTCAGGTTGCCCCGTCGGACTGTTCGGCCGACACCCTCATGCAACCCTGCCCTTCGGAGGTCTTTGTGTTCGCCGTCAGCCGTACCGTGGTCGTTCTTTCGGTCGCAGCCTTGTCGCTTACCGGATGTGCCGCCGGTTCCGGCGGCACGCCAACACCCACACCAACCCCCGCCGCATCCGCGATCGACAATTGCGGTGTGAGCGTGCCGATCACGTCCCCGCCACAACGCGTGGTGACAATCAAGTCGACGTCGACCGAAATGCTTCTGGCGCTGGGCCTCGGTGACCGCATCGTCGGCACCGCGTTCCAGGACGGGCCGGTTCCGGCACGGTGGTCCGCGGATGCCGCAAGCCTGCCGGTGCTCGCCGACAAAGTGCCATCGCAGGAGGTCGTGTTGAGTGCAACGCCCGATTTCGTTTATGCCGGGTGGGAGTCCAACTTTTCTGCCGACGGTGCAGGCACACGATCCGACCTTGCTGCACTGGGCATCCGGAGCTACGTTTCACCCTCGGCCTGTAAGGAAGCCGCCTACCAGCCGAGCAAGCTCAGCTTTTCCGACATCGACGCCGAGATCAACCAGGTTGCCGAAATTTTTAGCGTCGACGACTCAACCCTTCTGGCAAACCAACACGCGACCCTTGCCGGTGTTGCCAAAGACACCCGCGGGCTGAGCGCGCTCTGGTTCTCGTCCGGGTCCTCCGTGCCGTACATCGGAGCTGGGATCGGCGCACCACAGCTGATCCTTGACACAATTGGGGTTCGAAACATCGCCGGCGACATCAAAGACACCTGGGCACCGTACAACTGGGAGAGCGTCATTGCCGCGAACCCTGACGTGATTGTGCTCGTCGACGCCTCCTGGAGCACAAAGGAGAAAAAGATCAAGGTTCTCGAAGACAACCCCGCAACAGCAAAGCTCGACGCCGTGAAGAATCACCGATACCTTGTTGTTCCCTTCGCAGCGAGCGAAGCCGGAGTGCGCACGGTCGATGCTGCGGAGGACCTCGCACAGCAGTTGAAAGCGCAGACGTTTGGGTAGCATCAGCGGCAGATCAGTGCTGTGGTTCATCGTGCTCAGCGTCGTGCTCATCACCTCGGTGACCGTCGCGGTGACGATCGGCCCGGCCACCATCACCGCGCCGGATGTCTGGGGTTCGATCGTCCACCACCTTGGGCTCGGTGCAAACCCCCTGTCGCCGCTCCGCGACAGCATCGTGTGGGAGTTGCGGTTGCCAAGAGTTCTGACCGCCGGCGCGGTCGGTGCAGGTCTCGCTATCAGCGGAGTGGTCATGCAGGCGATCACCCGTAACCCGCTCGCTGACCCGTACCTGCTTGGCCTGTCGTCCGGCGCATCATTGGGTGCGGTTGCTGTCCTCTTGCTCGGCAGCGCCCTCCTGCTCCCGGTTGCCGCATTCCTTGGTGCTGCACTTGCGTTAGCTCTCACCCTTCTGCTGGCGGGCATGTTCGGCAGGATCACCCCGAGCCGCACCGTTCTCGCAGGAATCGCCGTGTCAGCACTCGCCGCGGCCATCACGAGCCTGATCATCTTCTGGACGGTCACCGGCGACTCTTACCGCGAGATCCTCGGCTGGCTGCTCGGATCGCTCGCCGGCGCGCGCTGGCCAGAGGCCGGAATCGCCTGTTCCGCAATCCTCGTCGCCGGCATCCCGATCATGTTCAGCGGTCGCACGCTGGATGCCTTCGCGTTCGGCGATACCTCCGCAGCAACCCTCGGCGTCAACGTGCAACGCACCCGCTGGATCATGCTCACCGTCACCGCCCTGCTCACCGGAGCCATGGTGTCGGTGAGTGGGTCGATCGGTTTCGTTGGACTCGTTCTCCCCCACGCCGTACGCCTTATCGTCGGCCCCCGCCACCGACTGCTCCTGCCCCTGTCGGCACTCGTCGGGGCCAGCTTTCTGATCTGGGCCGATACGGCCGCGCGCACTTTCTTCGACCCCCGTGAGCTGCCGGTCGGAATTGTGACAGCCATCATCGGTGCCCCGGTGTTCGCAGTACTTTTGGCACGGCGGGTGCGCTCATGACCGGCGAGCTTTCGACCGGCCTAGGACTGGACCGCGTCCTGGTGAAAGTCGACGGAACCATCATCATCGACGGCATAACCTGTGCGATCCCACAAAATACGGTAACTGCCCTTATCGGGCCAAACGGCGCAGGCAAGTCGACCCTGCTGCACACGCTGGCGGCAGCGCTTCCGCTGGCAGAGGGCAGACTGTGGTTCAACGGAAGCGATCTTCTCGCGATGCCTCGCCGAACGCGTGCGCGGATGCTTGCCCTGGTGGAACAGGATTCGTCGACAGAACTTCCCCTTACCGTCGCCGACGTTGTCGCGCTAGGCCGCATCCCACACCAGGGAGCGTTCGGCGATATCTCGCTCGCCGATCGTGAAATCGTTGGCCATGCTCTTTTAGCGGCAGGAATGCAGGACTTTGCCAACCGCGCCATCACTGGCCTGTCTGGTGGCGAACGACAGCGGGTGCTTCTCGCACGCGCTCTCGCTCAGGAGCCCCGCCTGCTGTTGCTCGACGAACCGACAAACCATCTTGATGTTTCAGCGCAGCTTACGACGCTGAACCTCCTGCGCACGCTCGCCGAATCCGGGGTCACCGTGCTCGCAGCATTGCACGATCTCACCCTCGCCGCCCAGTATGCCGACCACGTCATAGTGCTGAATCACGGTTCCGTGGTCGCCGCCGGACCGACAGCGGCAACTCTCACGGCAGAACTGATTGGCACGGTGTACCAGGTGCACGCGGATGTTATTCCGCATCCCCGCACCGGCCGGGGCATCATCGCGTTCAGCCCGCGGGAGTAGCGACACTCCTGGACGGCGCCGGCCGCACGGACTCGGACATCCAATGCCAGATCGACGGTGGTGCGAGTGCGGCACGCAGCCGCGTCCTCAGACGAGCAGCTGCGCGCAGGGAGTCAACGACCCGTTGCAGATCCGCCGCATTTGTTTCCCGCAGTGCAGAACTCTCCGGCGACACCGTGAGCGAGTTTGACGCGAAGCTTTCCGTTTCGACAATGCGGCGTATTCGCCACAGTGCTTCGGCGTCAGTGCCGGCCAGACGTGCCGCGCGGCCAATCATCGCGGCTGCCTGCCGCGGTGTTGCACCGACCGGAATCCTCAGGCCAAGGTCTTCAGCGGATTGCAGCAGCTCTCGCCAGAGCGTTCCAGCCAGTGGCCGGTGCAAGGACATTCGGTGCAGGCGCACCAGGCGTTGGACCACCCGGACACCGGCGGGCACCAACAGGAGTCCGGCGATTCCGGTAATGACGAGCACCAGCCACAACCACGCCTGACGCTTGCTGTCCTGAGCGGCGGGCGATGCCGGATCCAGCGGATCCGTTGGTGCCGCAGCGGCCGACGGCGTTGTGGTCGCTGACGGCTCAGGGGTGGGGGTTGCGGTCGGAACTACAGGAGGGACCGGAACCCCCGGAGTCTCCACATTCGCATAGTCGGGAACAAATCCACGACCAGGGGTCGGCTCGAACCGAACCCAGCCGACGCCGTCGAAGTACAGTTCCGGACAGGAATGCACGTTCTTGGTGGTGACGCGATAGTTGACCTGACCCTGAATTTTGGCACCGTCTGGTTCACCGGGAAGAAATCCGACCGCCACGCGGGAGGGGATGCTCAACGTTCTGGCCATGACGGCCATCGCAGACGCGAAGTGCACGCAGTACCCGTTTTTTGCGACCAGAAACTTCGCGATATTTTCCATGCCGGTGCCGTCGTAGCCTTCTGTCTCCGGCGCAGTTTCCGAGTACCCGAAAGTCCCGTT
>JBDSZO010000152.1:0-4434 GCA_039925105.1 Terrimesophilobacter sp.
GGTTCACTCCGAGTGAACCACCGCCGAACGCTTCGCCGGAAAGCTTGAGGAGCACCCGTCGCTTGTGGTCATCGGACATGATCGCTCCTTCGATTGCTCACTCAACCTTATTCGCTCAGTCCTAGCCGCTCAGTCTTATTCGAACTGCGACCGAGGGTTGCCAACTGAGCGCTACGCTCCGACCTTGAAGCGCGCAAACCCGACAACACTCAGGCCAGCACCGTGAAGCACCTGCCCGATGTTGAGCTTGTTGTCTTTGGCGTAGTCCTGGTCAAGCAGTGAAACCTGCTTGAAGAATGCGCCAATGCGACCCTCGACAATCTTCGCCAAAGCAGCTTCAGGCTTGCCCTCGTTGCGAGAAATCTCGGTAACGATCTCGCGCTCCTTCTCGACAATGTCGGCAGGAACCTCGTCACGCGTGAGGTATTGCGGGTCAGCGAAGGCAATGTGCTGGGCCACGCTGCGAGCGGTGTCAGCATCGTCACCGGTGTATCCGACAACAACACCAACCTGAGGCGGGAGATCCTTATTGGTCTTGTGCATATAGATCGCAAAGTGGTCAGCATCGATGGATGCAACGCGACGAAGTTCGACCTTCTCGCCGAGAATGGCGGAGTCGCCCTCGATCAGCTCAGCAACAGTCTTCGACCCTGCAGTTGCGGCAAGAGCGTCGTCAACGGTCCGGGCCTTTGCTGCAGCCGTCGCGTTCAGCACAGCGTCGGAAAGGGCCACGAACTTGTCACTCTTGGCCACAAAGTCGGTCTCGCAGGCGAGCTCGATCATGGTGGCGGTGCCACCACTCTCGACCGCCGCAACCAGTCCTTCGCTCGTGGAACGGTCGGCGCGCTTCGCGTTGTTCTTCGCACCTTTGAGACGAAGAAGCTCAACAGCCTTCTCCATGTCGCCATCCGCTTCGACCAGTGCGTTTTTGCTGTCCATCATTCCGGTGCCGAGGCGGTCGCGCAGCGCCTTGACATCTGAGGCAGTGAAGTTTGCCATGTTTAAAGCTTTCCTTTGGGTTTTTCGAATTATTTGGTGTCGGCTGCCGCGGCCTTTGCAGCAGGCTTCTTTGCGGCCGGTTTGTCGGTTGCTGGCTTTTCAGAAGCAGCCTTCGCGGGCTTGTCCGCCTTGGCAGTGGTCGGCTTCTCGGCCTTCTCGGCTGGAGCCTTCTTCGCCGCGGGCTTTTCGTCCGTCTCGGCCTCGCCTGCGGCAGGCTTGTCTTCAGCAGGCTTCTCAGCAGCTGCGGTATTCGCTTCCGCGGGTGCCTCTGCCGTTACAGCATCCTTCGACCCGGCCTCGGTCTCTACGGTCGCTGCCTCAGCATTCTCGGTCGCTGGTGCACCCGACTGCAACAGCTCGGCTTCCCACTCGGCCATTGGCTCAGCAGCTTCGCCGTCGCCCTCAGGCTTCTGGTGGCGCTGGATGAGACCTTCGGCGGCAGCATCCGCGACAATGCGCGTCAGCAGGGCGACGGAACGGATGGCGTCATCGTTGCCCGGGATCGGGTACTGGACTTCGTCCGGGTCGCAGTTGGTGTCAAGGATGCCGATGACCGGGATACCAAGTTTGCGTGCCTCGTCAATGGCGAGGTGCTCCTTCTTGGTGTCGACAACCCAGAGGGCAGACGGGGTCTTTGTGAGGTTGCGAATACCACCGAGGCTTTTGTGCAGCTTGGTGAGTTCGCGCTTCTTCAGGAGGAGCTCCTTCTTGGTGAAGCCCTTCGTGGTGTCGTCGAAGTCGAGCTCCTCCAGTTCTTTCATGCGCGTGAGCCGCTTGGAAACCGTCTGGAAGTTGGTGAGCAAACCACCCAGCCAACGCTGGTTGACGTACGGCTGGCCGACGCGCTGCGCCTGCTCAGCAATGGCACCCTGCGCCTGCTTCTTGGTGCCGACGAACAGTACGGTGCCACCGTGGGCAACCGTCTCGCGCACGTAGTCGTACGTTTTGTCGATGTAGGCAAGCGACTGCTGCAGGTCGATGATGTGGCTACCGCTGCGCTCGGTGAGAATGAATCGCTTCATTTTGGGGTTCCACCGACGGGTCTGGTGTCCGAAGTGAACGCCGCTATCGAGAAGCTGGCGAATGGTGACAACGGCCATGGCCGTCTCCTTTTCTGGCACACGGCATCGTGAAGGATGACACGTGAACCGCTCAGTTATTTTTCGCAACCGGGTGGCGCGAAACCTGGTGCCCGGCACACAACCGCCAGGCTTTCGCCGGACTGAGTGGATGTGGTGTTCGTCCGCAGACTGCTTAAGCAAACGTTGCGGGCACGCGTAGTCACCCTGCTTGCGCACGGTGCGACCTCAATAGTAACAATGCGAGCGGGCGGGTCTTCTCCACCACAGGACGGCGCAGAAGCGCTACATCCACCGTGTGCCGCCCGACGATGGTCGACGGGTCGAGACGGCGCACGCTGAAGCTGTGACTTTCCACCCGTGGCGACAATTCAGCCGCATCCTTGCTGCCGTGCTCCTGGCCGGTTCTGGATTGTCGGTAGCGCCGTTGGCTGCACGCGTCGCAGTACCACCAGCGACGTCACCAGCGACTCCGAGCGCCGCACGCTGGGTTTGGCCGATTGGCGCACCCCGAGTCATTGCGCGGGGCTTCATCGCGCCGCAAACGCCGTACGCCTCTGGTCACCGGGGAATCGACCTGTGGTCAGATTCGGGGTCACCGGTTTACGCGCCTGAGAGTGGTGTTGTGCATTTCGTCGGAGTTGTCGTCGACCGATCGGTGATCTCGATTGAGCACGCTGGCGGTTTGATCAGCAGTTTCGAGCCGGTGTCATCGCCCCTGGCCGAGGGCGTCCTCGTTCATCGCGGCGAGCAGATTGGCACCCTGCGGGCTGCCAAAGCTGGTGCCTCGCAGTCCGGCCACTGCGGGGCACCGTGTCTGCACTTCGGCGTTCGACTGCACGGGCAGTACGTCTCGCCGCTGAACTACCTCGGCGGCATCCCCCACTCGATCCTTTTGCCAACCAGAGAGATCCGCTAGACCGAATCTGCTCGTGCGTACTTCCGCACAGGACCACGTTGAGCCAGCGCACTCGGCCACCAGATTGCCCTGCCGAGGTCGTAGCTGAGGGCAGGGACAAGCAGCGAGCGCACCAGGAAAGTATCAATAAGCACCCCGAACGCGACGATGAAGGAGATCTGCGCCAGGAACAGCACGGGGAGGACACCGAGAGCGGCAAAGGTGGCCGCCAGGACGAGCCCGGCAGACGTGATCACACCCCCAGTGGATGCCAACCCGCGCAGGATCCCCTCTCGAGTGCCGTGTTTGATCGACTCCTCCCGGATCCGCGTCATCAAGAAGATGTTGTAATCAATTCCGAGTGCCACGAGAAAGACGAACCCGAACATGGGAACCGACGGATCCGCACCGGGGAAGTTGAACACGCCGTTGAAGACGAGCGCGGACACCCCCAGTGCGGCACCGAACGACACCACAACGCTGAGGATCAGCAGGATCGGCGCCACGATGGAGCGCAGCAACAACATCAGGATCAGGGTAATGGCGACGAGGACGAGCGGGATGATCAGGTTTCGGTCGTGGATGGCCGCCTCATTGGTATCCAGAGCGACAGCGGAGGCCCCTCCGACGAGTGCGCCCGTACTGCTGTTGGCAAGTGTGGCGCGCAGAGCACTCACCATTTGCTCAGCTTCTGCAGAGTCCCCGGCGTAGTCGAGTGTTGCCTGAAGCATCACGTTGCCGTTCTTGACCGTCGGATCGCCGATCGGGGTTCCTGGAGGACCGACCGCCTGGATGCCCGCCGTCGTCACCGGAAGGGTTCCGCTCGGCGAGTCCGCGGACACCACCGTGACGGAGGAAACACCCGCCGTCGTGAGAACGGTGTTTGCTACAGAATCCAGTTGGCTTTCTGACGCGATGATCACGGCGGGCGTTCCTGAGCCGGCAGGAAAATGCTCGCCAAGAACCGCTTGGCCGTCACGCGCTTGCGACTCACCGATCACGAAATGGCTCATCGAGACACCATCCGCCTTCAGCTGGAGCATGCCAAAGGATGCCGCAACCAACACGAGCGTTGACACCACCCAGACCATTCGTGGGCGCCTCGAAACGAGTCGACCGAATTTCGGCCAAACGCCTTTCGCATTCTTGCCCGTGACGGAAGGATGCGGTGAGCCGAGCTTCGGGCGGACGGGCCAGTACGCGGCACGCCCGGTCGCCATGAGAACCGCGGGGAGGAACGTGAGTGCAGCGAGCACCGCGAAACCGACGCCGATTGCAGCGACCGGTCCCATGGCCTTGTTCGAGTTCAGATCGCTGAACAACAGGAGCATGAGGGCCACAATCACTGTCGCCCCCGACGCCAGGATCGGCTCGAACGCACCCCGAAGTGCAGCCCAGGTGGCATCCCACCGCCGCTCATGATCGCGCAGCGCCTCGCGGTAGCGCGCGACATAGAGC
>JBDSZO010000153.1:0-2024 GCA_039925105.1 Terrimesophilobacter sp.
CTGACAGAATCATGACCCCACCGGATGACGCTACATGCCACCACTGACATTCTCGCAGGGTCTTGATCGATATTCAGACCTACAGGTATGGAATTAGGCTGGCGTTGGTGGTGGCAAAGTTGGAGGCGGTAGATGAGTGAAGTTCGACGGGGGCCAGGGCGCCCCGCGTATGACTCGAAGCAGAAACTTATGACAGCGGCATGCTCACTACTGGCGGAGCGCGGATTCGAAGCGACGAGTCCGCAGATGATTCAGCAGCGCGCCGGTATCGGTCATGGCAGCATGTATCACCACTACCGCGGCAAGGAAGATATCGCGTCGGATGCGATCAGCCACATGCGCGGCCACTCCGTCACCTTCCTCGAAGGACAACTCCAGCAGGAGACGGAGTCCGATCCTGATACCGTGCTCGCTAACCTCGTTGCCGCACTTGACCGCCTGTTCGCGCGTCGCGAAGGACAGGCATTGATCCTCCTGTTGGCCGATTCTGTCGTGGGCGCGATCAAACCGCTCGCGGTAACGATTGAAGATTGGCTTGACGACATTCGAGCTGCGATCGTCCTCGCTCTTCGCAATGATCAGCCCGGTGATGACCCCGAAGTCGCGGACGCTGCGGCTCGCATCCTCGCTCCCGAGTTCGAGGCGCGTGCCGACGAGCTTCTCACCACCGCACTCGGGCGTGGGCTGCGAGGGCTTCCCCGGTTCGCACTCCCTACCGATATTGAGTAAGCCGGGGTAACCTGGCTACAAAACAATTCCATACGGACTAGTACGTACCTCGATCTGCAAGACGCGTGGTAACTCGTAAGGGGTCGGTTACTGACACAGTAATTCATGCTTCGTGGTTGTTCTTTGGGAGCACGTGTGCACCTACTCGGCATGAAGCACTACCGAGTCACACAAACTGGTCGCACAATTGCGGCGGAACCGCGACTGCGGGATGCTCCGGACCTGGGCCGCCTGATGACACTTGTGCTTCACCTCGCCGACGAGCTGCACGCGGAAGAACTGCGTAACCAACAGGTCATCGCCGGCAGACCTGACAACGCACCGGTCAAGAGTTGACGCGTAACGAAAGGAGACGCTGGTGAAACCATCCAAGCCACTGCTTGAGCCCGATTCACTGACGGTGCCGACTGCGGTCATCTACCAGCGGGTATCGACGAAGGAGCAGGCCGCTAAGGGGGGTCGCGATGAGGGGTACTCGATCCCCGCCCAACGCGAAGCGAACGCGCGGAAAGCCGCGACTATCGGCGCTCGAATCGTGGCCGAGTTCGTCGATGCGGGTGAATCAGCTCGCTCTGCTGATCGGCCCGACCTGCAACGGATGCTGGCATATGTGTCCACCCACCAGGTCTCATACTGCATCGTTCACAAGGTGGACCGCCTCGCACGTAGTCGAGTCGATGACGTCGAGATTCATCGCAGGCTCATCGAAAACGGAGTAACGCTGGTTTCCGCAACCGAGAACATCGACGAAACCCCGTCAGGGATGCTGCTGCACGGCATCATGTCGTCGATTGCAGAGTTCTACTCCAAAAACCTCGCGACCGAAGTCACCAAGGGACTGAACCAGAAGTTCCTCACTGGTGGCACGCCGATGCGTGCACCGATCGGGTATCTCAATGTCCGCAAGCGCGACGAGCAAGGACGTGAGTTCCGCACCGTTGAGATAGATTCCGAACGCGCACCGCTGATAAAATGGGTCTTCGAGCAGTACTCGACGGGCGAGCACACCGTCGTTGATCTTCTGGCGGAAGTCACTGCGCGCGGGCTCCGAACCGTTCCCACCCCAAAGCGCCCCAGCACATCTGTCGGCCGATCCGGCTTCTTCAAGCTCTTGCGCAACCCGTACTACGCCGGAATCGTCCGTTACAAAGGTGCGGAACATCCCGGCGAACACGAGCCCTTGATCGACACCGACACCTGGCAGCAAGTCCAAGCACTGCTTGACTCTCGCAAGATCGCCTCCGAACGGCGTCGCACTCACGACCACTACCTGAAGGGGTCGCTCTTCTGCGGAG